>CAYUJH010000095.1:0-7529 GCA_964444995.1 uncultured Roseobacteraceae bacterium
TCTGGGTGGCGGATTCGTGCGGTTCGCGCACATCGAGGAGGATAAATGGCTCGCCTGCCTGCCTTTTTTGTTGCAAGGCAGCGGGGGTAATTTCGCGAATAGCTGCGGAGGGAGAAGAGTCGGGACGAGATAGGCCGCAGAACGCGTCGTAGTCTATCAAATCGGTCAGGCCGTTGTACAGCGGATTTTGCGGGTTGGCTTTGAAACGCATCGTGCGCGACTCGACGTGCAGCGCGTCGAACAGGTGGAGCCTGCCGGAAAGCGGTGTGCCAATACCCGTCAGGAGTTTGATGACTTCGTTGGCTTGCAAACTGCCCACAATGCCCGGTAGTACCCCCAACACGCCTCCTTCGGCGCAGTTGGGTACGAGGTTGGGCGGGGGAGGTTCGGGGAAGAGGTCGCGGTAATTTGGGCCGCGTTGCCCCTGCGCGTCTAAGTGGTTAAAGACCGAAACCTGCCCCTCAAACCGGTAAATTGCCCCATACACGAGCGGTATCCCCAGAAAAAAGCAGGCATCGTTGAGCAGGTAGCGGGTCGGGAAATTATCTGTGCCATCGGCCACAAGGTCGTACTGCGCCAAAAGACTGAGGGCATTGCTGGCGGTAACTTTTTGGGTGTGTGCCACTACGCGAATGTGCGGATTTAAGGCTTCGATTTTCTGCTTGGCAACGACCGCCTTGTTCTGCCCCAAGTCGTGGGTAGCGAACAGCACCTGCCGTTGCAAGTTACTTTCCTCGACCGCGTCGAAGTCGGCCAAGCCGAGCGTGCCTACACCGGCAGCGGCTAAGTACAGCGCGAGCGGGCTACCAAGTCCCCCCGCACCTACAATGAGCACACTGGCGTTTTTGAGTGCGTGCTGCCCTGCCCTGCCAAATTCGGGCAAGGCGAAGTGCCGGCTGTATCGAAGCGATTCTTCGGGGCTAAAGTTGGGGTGCATGTGGTTTACAGAAAGGTTAAGCCAATTTTCTTGTTCAGACCGCGTTCAAAAATCTGAATAAGCGTTGAAAGCTGGACATTTACTTTGCCATTTTCAAGTTTGGAAATGTAACTTTTTTTATCCCTGCTTTCTCTGCTAATTCTTCTTGTGTGAGTTTCGCTTCTTTGCGTGCAGCTCTCAGCATTTCGCTCAAGATAAACCTTTGAGCCTTTTCTTCATATATGTTTCGGCTTTCTGTCCCTACTTTTCCGTATTCGCGCTCGATTAGCGCATTAAATGTTTGTATATCTTCGTACGTTTCCATGGTTGTTACTTTGTTTTCTTAAAATATTCCTGCATTAAACGTTCTGCTCTTTCAATTTCTTTTCCTAGCAATTTCCTCGGAAAAAAACATCAAACCGTTGCGATTTTGATGAAGCCGATGTGCTCGATAGGCTCTTCGGCATCTTCTTGCAGTACGAGGAACGTGTCTTCCACCGCTACCCGCTTGCCCTCCGCATCTAGGATGTGGTACGTAGCTCTTTGGGTGCGGTCCGACGGAGTGTGCCATGTGCCGGATACGTCAGCGCGTTCGTCGGGGGCGATGAGCGTGGCGAGCGTGCCATCGAACGTTGTATGAGGAAAACCGGTAACTTTTTCGAACGAGCCGCTCAAGTAGCGCGGCGTGCGCTCTGTACCTGTGGTGTGATAGAAAAAGCCGCGCAGCAGCGTGCCTATTGTGCCAAACATCTGTTCGCGGTTTGCCATAGTGCGCTCCGCGTCGTTGAGTTGCTTTTGCAGTTTTCCTAGCTCGGCAATCGTTTGTTTTACAAGATTTTCCTTTTCGAGGATTTGCTCGATATACTGCTGTGTTTCGTCGAGCAGGCGGTTCGTTTCGCCCACTTTCATTACGGAGGTAATTGCAATGGCGATATTTTCCGCTACGTTGTACAAAAAGAGTTTTTCGTCTTCGGTAAAGCGATTGAACGAGGCTATCTCAATGACCCCCACCACGCTGTCTTTCAGGTTTAGCGGCACTATGAGCACATTTTCTGGTTTGGCCTCGCCCAAGCCCGAAGAGATAAAGGCGTATTGCTCCGGAATGTCGGTAAGATGACGCGGCTCGCGGCGCAGGAACGTTTCGCCTACAAGCCCTTCGCCGGGGCGAATCACGACCTTATCGGTGCGCTGCCTGCGGTTGCTGGCGTATGCGGCGTTGAGTTCGAGTATGCCACTGCCTCCTTCGTCGAGGTTTAGATAAATAGCGCCTTGGTGTGCGTGCAGATGCCGGATAAGTTCGCGCAGCACCTTACTTGCCAGCTTGTTCACATCGGTTTCCGAGAGCAGTAGCTCGCTAATAGAAGCGATACCGCTATTTTTCCACTTTTGTACCCGGTCGCGGTCGCGCAATTCCATCAAATTGTTTCGCATGGCAATAAGCGACTGTCCAAGTAGGTCGGTTTCGAGCAGGGTATAGGGCGTTTCGAACTCGCCATTGGCAATATCCTGCGCAAGTTGCATGTTTGCTTCTACGTTTAATCCTTCTTCGAGCGCAATTTGTTCGTAGAGGGTTTGCCGCAGGCTGCGTTTTATCGCTTTGGCAAGCAGGTACGAAAAGCCTCCGGAAAATGCGAGCGGCACTAGAAACAAAGAGATGTTAATCATCTTATTTTCAGGAATTTGTATCATACGCTCTACGTATCCGCTGCTCGTATAGTAGCCTACCGACAACACGGCATAAAATGCAAACACAATAAGAAGGTAGGGCAGGTAAAACCGTTTGCTTTGCAGCAGTACAAGCAGAAATAAGGTACTAAACAGCAGAAAGTGCATCTGCACGAAGCCTGAAAGCTGGAAAATGAACTGCACGCAGAAAAGAGCCAGCCCCACCCCAAAATAGGTGCGCAAGAGGTCGGGCGATTGCGTGCGGTATTTAATCACTAGGAAAAAAAACAGGTTGGCCCCCCCGACGATAAGTGCCAAAAACCACGTATTGTAGAACGGCGCGAGTAGGATACCTACTGCAAAGTAGGCGATGACTACCCCTTGCAAGAGGGCATCGGCATCTTGCAACTTTTTTTCGATGCGCTCTCTGAAGCGAAGCGAATTGACCGAAGAAAGATGCTGAAAGTACGAATTTGTATTCATGCGCGGCACGTGTAGTTAGAAGTAGCAGGCGTTTTGCCCCAACGAAACATGTTCGAAGTTAGCAGTTTTGCGGCAATAATGCACTACTTTTTATGCGTACCTTGCGCGGGGAGGCAGGGGTAGGAGGTGCTAAAAATGATCGTGCGCTGCTTTTACCTGCAGGTAGGGCAACCAACTTTCGTCGCGACTGCCCGAAAATTCGCGCAAAAACATAATGAAAGAGGGTTTGTAGGGTTTGTAAGGAAGAGGCATATTGGCTTCTTCGGGCAGGCAGTCGCCTTTTTTGGAGTTACAACTGCGGCAGGCAGTGATGAGGTTGTCCCATGTGGAGCCGCCCCCGCGTGAACGAGGCACTACGTGGTCTATCGTAAGGCTTTCTTTGCTGCCGCAATACGCACACTGCTGCCCGTCGCGTTTGAATACATTGTGTCGTGTGAGCATAATGTTCTTGTAGGGCATGTTTACGTAGTGGAGCAGGCGAATCACGGAAGGAACTTCGTACGATTGCGCAACCGTGCGTATGTATTTGCCTTCTACTTTATTGACCATCTCGGCTTTTTGCAAGTACGTAAGCAAAAAGGCCTTATATACCGTACATACGGAAAGTGCACGGTAGTCGGCATTGAGTACCAATACTTTGCGATGCATGAAGTCCATAGCGTATCTGTGTTTTGAGTGCGCAAGGGGCTGACCGTGAGGGAGGTACTTTCAAAAGAACTTCACCTCAAAAAATCCGCCGAATATACTAATTTTCCAAACGTATTTCGCTAGTTTTTAAGTATTTAATATCTTTCGTGCGACAAAATGTTTTGTTTTTATACCAAGATTCACGTGATTTAAGGATTAACATGATTTGATTTGCTTGATTTTGAATGATTTATGAGACCAAAATTTCGCAAACCTCGTGCGCTTCGGTATAACACACGTTGCTCAAGAATAAAAATGCGTTTGTGGGCACATCAACAAAATTTTTATAAAGTTTCCATGAAAAATGAGCACGTGGTTTGGTGGATAGGATTTGCCTTGTTTGCGTTGGGAGTATGCTGCCTGCTAGGCCAGTTGGCGGCATGGGACTATGCAAGCACTAGCCAACACCTGAGTGAGTGGAGCGGGATTGCGCCTACTATCTTAGCCCGTTTTTTTTCGGCGAAAACGTACTACGTGCTGCGCGTACTTGTCTGGATTGGAGTTCCGTTGGTTCTTGTTATAATAGCATGGCTCGTGCATTATCGGTGGGCAATACGCGTTTCTATGTGCCGAGGAGGTGCGGAGGTGGGCTTACTCGTACGTAAAAGCCTGCATTTTGCTAACACGTACGAGCGCAACACCTACTTTTTTTCCTTAGCAGGAATCTGCACTGTATGGACTGCGGCGGCGGCTTGGTTTCCGCTGCACATCGACGAGGCTTTTTCGTACCTATTTCTTGTTGACCGAGGGCTACTTGTAACCCTTACCTTCTATCCCGGACCGAACAATCATGTGGGATACCTGCTGCTATGTGCCCTAGTGCGTGGGTTCACCGAGTCGCCGGGGTGGGTGATGCGTTTGCCTATCGTACTGATTTCGCTATGTTTTGCACACTATTATTATACCGTCGTTCGGCGTATTTGTACGCACCGTACAGGCTTGTACGCCTTGTGGATATTTGCACTTTCGCCTGCTGGCCTGTTTTACGCTACGCACGGCAGGGGCTACCTACTCCAGACACTTTGCGTGTGGGTATTGCTCGTACATGCATGGCAGTACCTACACTACAAAAAACTACGATGGCTACATGCCTCGCTTACCGTATGGGCGTTGGTATGGGGCACGTACACGGTGCCCACGTTCGTCTATCCTGCTGCGGCTATCTTCCTGTTTTTCAGCGGATATACATACAGGCAAAGGAGATATGATGCATTCAAAAAACTCTTGCTTTTATATATGCTGGGTGTTTTTTTTGTGGGGATTCTGTATGCGCCACTCTTGCTGTTGAGCGGTTGGAGCGCATTGTTAGAAAATTCGTGGGTGAAGCCGCTCGGCCGTGCAGAGTGGTGGGCGCAACTCCCGGATTATCTTCTCGACTGCCTGCAATTTCCGTTTGGCGAAGGAGGGAGCTTATTTGTGTTAAGTGCAATAGTAGTAGGTGTGTGGGGCATATACCGTGCGCCTAGCCGTTCGCGCTATGCGTTTTATTTTGCTACGGCCACGCTCTTTATTTTTCCTCTGTTTGCCCTGAGCCTGCAAAAGGTACTGCCCCCGCAGCGCACATGGGTCTATTTGGTGAGTTTTCTTTCGCTCTATGCTGCGGTGGGGTGGGTCAGCGTGGAGCCATATATCCCTAGCAGGCAACTACGCGCCTATTTGGGCATTTTTTTGTGTGCCGTTGGTGGCTTTTTAGGCCTATGGAGCACATTTCATACGTGGAACGACCCTGCCAACATCTATCGGCAGGTGCATCGAGCGAGTGTATATCTCTATCAAAGGCAGGCGCAGCATGTATTTATTCGAAAAGATATGTACAATATTTTCTTGCGGATGGAGTACCGCAAGCACCGGCAAGCTATACGCATCGAAACGAGTGCGGACTCTCTGCGAACCCATCCGTACGACTTCTTTATCCTGCCGCTTACTGCCGATATGCCTGCTTCCAAAGAACCGTACCGCGAAGTGCTGCGCGACGATTATGTGGTGATATGGGAACGGCTGCCGAGCGCGCCTCTGTATGCACCTTAGTACAAGCGAGGCATCATGGGCGAGGTAGGGTCTTGGCCGTTGCGCTGGGGTTGTGTCAGAGGGAGGAGTAAGCGGAAGGTTGTACCTTTGCCTATTTCGCTGGCTACGGTAACTTCACCGTGGTGGTGCTGTATGATACTCAGAGAGATAGACAAGCCTAGGCCGGTACCTTCTCCAACGGGCTTCGTAGTAAAAAAGGGTTCGAAAATGCGGTCTTGTATTTCGGGGGGAATGCCTCTGCCCGTATCTTGAATGGTGATACTTACGCGTTCGCCTACACGCTTGGTAGTGATATAAATGTGCCCATGTTCTTTTACAGCCTGTATGGCGTTGCTCAATAGGTTCATGAACACTTGATTGAGCTTGCCGGGGAAACATTCTACTTGTGGGACATCCTCGCCGTATTGCCGTACAACTTCTATGCGGTGTTTGTACTGACTGTGCAAGAGCACCAACACCGAGTCGATATTTTCGTGCAGGTCTATGGATTTGAGGTCGGCTTCGTCGAGACGCGAAAAGGTGCGCAGTTCTTTCACGAGTTCAGCGGCGCGTTTTGCCCCTGTATCAATATTTTTGACCACTTTCAGCGTGGCGGGAATGACGCGTTCTAGTTGATATTTTTGGCTCAGGGCATCAATTTCTTGCTTTTTTTCTTCAAAATTTTCAGGAGTTAGCTGGGCGTATAGTGCTAAGATACTCGTTAGCTTTGTTACCGAGCGCTCCATACCGGCCACGCCCGAACTGATAAAGTTAATAGGATTGTTAAGCTCATGTGCAATACCGGCAGTCAACATCCCCAAGGAAACCATTTTTTCGGACTGTACGAGTTGTGCCTGCGTTTTTTTGAGCGTATCGAGCGTAACACGAAGCTCTTCGTTTTTGACTTGCAATTCGTTGTTTTGCTGATTAATTTTGATGTCGCGGTCTTTTACCTTTTTGTATTCGTTGACCAAAAACTTTTCATCGGCCTTTAGCTTTCGATTTAGCCGATTCAGCTCCCGATTCGTCCGGTTGAGGTCTTCTCGTGTAGTTTCCAATTCCTCTAAGTGCTGCCGTAGCTCCTCTTCCGAGGTGCTCAGTTGGTTATTACGCGTATTTAACTGTTGGTTGATGGTTTCCAACCGGTGCTCGTAATAGACGTTTAAATTTTTCACAAACAGAAACGAAAAAACAATCCCGAGCCACAAAAGAAGATGTACCACACGGTACGTCGTGTAGTTTTCGTCGTATAAAAAACCCACTTCGGGCTTGTTTTTAATCAGCGCCAACGAGAGCACATCGAAAAATAGGTTGAAAAGAAGGCTTATAAACACGGTCAATAACCAATACTTCTGCTCTTTTTTGAAATCGAGCAACAGAAGCGGCGTTAGCAGCCCCAAAAGCAGCACAAAGGGCGAAACCACGAAGGTAACTGTATCGGCATACCGGTACACAATTTGCGGCAAAAGATAGAATAGATACGGAAAAATACTAAGCACAACCCGCGAAATAAGCGTGTGTTGTGAGCGGTTAAGCAGTAAGGCACCCAAAAATAGCAGCGCACACATACCTAGCGGAAGAAGCATGTGGTTTCGTGCGCTCCATGTGTTGATAAGCATCATGAATGCACAGAAGACAAGCAACAAGAGGCTCAACTGATTGGATAAAATAATGTGCTTGCGCTCCGAATGAAGCAAGGCACTGTTTACGCCCATTTGGGACAGCACTCTCCAAGCATTTTTGAGTCTGTAAATATTTTTTTTGATACGCA
>CAYUJH010000096.1:0-7492 GCA_964444995.1 uncultured Roseobacteraceae bacterium
AGCTTTCTGTGAGCGAAATACCAATCTGTTTTTCTACGTCTAACAAAGAAAAAAGCGTGCCTTTTTCCAAGTGGTCGGGGCAGGCAGGGTAGCCCGGCGCGGGCCGGATTCCTCGGTATTTCTCGCGGATAAGTGCTTCGCTGTCAAGGGCTTCGTCGGGAGCATAGCCCCAAAACTCGCGGCGGACGCGCTCGTGCATCCGCTCGGCAAGAGCTTCGGCAAGGCGGTCGGCGAGGGCCTTCACCATGATGCTGTTGTAGTCGTCGTGGTCGGCTTCGTATTGCTTGGCAAGCTCTTCCGCGCCCACGCCTGCCGTTACGGCAAACGCCCCTATGTAGTCTGTTACGCCACTTTCTTTGGGCGCGAGGTAATCGGCAAGGCAGAAATTGGTGGTCGTTTCCGATTTTTTGTTTTGCTGCCGCAGATGATGCAGGCGTGCGAGCAGTTCGCCCGATACCTTGCCCTGCGTATCGAAGCGATAGAGTTCCGTATCGTCGTCATTCACGGTGTTGGCGGGGAAAAACCCAATGACCGCACGGGCCTGTATCTTCTTTTGTGCCATAATTTCGCCGAGCACTTGCTGTGCATCTTCAAACAAGCGCGTAGCCTCTTTGCCCACAATCGAGTCGGTTAAAATCCCCGGATACCGCCCTGCCAACTCCCACGATTGGAAGAAGGGAGTCCAGTCGATGTAGGGCACAAGTTCGTCGAGCGGGTAGTCGTCGAAGACCTTCGTGCCTAAAAATGAGGGGCGGGCTACGGTGTGCGCGTCCCATTGCAGGCGTGTTTTGTTAGTTCGGGCAGCTTCGAGCGAGATGTATTGCTTTTCGTTGCGGCGGTTCTTATGCTCTTCGCGCAGCACTTCGTATTCTTTTTTATAGTCGGCGACTTTTTGTTGTACGGCTGTTTTGTCGTGTTGCGTGAGCGAGGAGGCGACGGGCACACTGCGCGAGGCGTCGAGGACGTGGATGACCGCACCGCTGTATGCCGGGTCAATCCGTACTGCTGTATGAATGCGCGACGTAGTTGCCCCGCCGATAAGTAGCGGCATGGTAAAGCCCTGTTTTTCCATTTCTTCGGCTACATAGACCATCTCATCAAGCGAGGGCGTAATCAAGCCGCTCAGCCCGATGATGTCCACCTGATGCTCCTTGGCGGCTTTCAAGATTTTATCCGTGGGCACCATCACGCCCAAGTCAATCACCTCAAAATTATTACAAGCTAACACCACGCCGACAATATTTTTCCCAATGTCGTGCACGTCGCCTTTTACGGTGGCGAGTAGCACCTTGGGGTGCTGTTGGCTTTGGTTGTTTGCCGTTTTTTCGGCTTCTAAGTACGGGAGTAGATAGGCGACGGCTTTTTTCATCACGCGGGCACTTTTTACCACTTGGGGCAAAAACATTTTCCCTTCGCCAAACAAATCGCCTACTATGTTCATACCGTCCATCAACGGCCCTTCAATCACTTGCAGCGGGCTTTCGAGGTACTGCCGAGCTTCTTCGGTATCTTCTTCAATAAACTCTACAATGCCTTTTACAAGCGCATAGGAAAGGCGTTCTTTTACTGGTGCGTTGCGCCAAGCGTCGTCTTTCACCTTCGATTTTCCGCTGCCTTTTACCTGTTCGGCGTAGTCGAGCAGGCGTTCGGTGGCATCGTCGCGGCGGTTAAGCAGCACGTCTTCCACGCGTTCGAGCAGTTCTTTTTCCACATTGTCATACACCTCTAACATCGTTGGATTTACGATGCCCATGTCCATCCCGTGCCGGATGCCGTGGTACAAAAAGGCGGCGTGCATGGCTTCGCGCACTTTGTTATTGCCTCGGAACGAGAACGAAACGTTGCTTACCCCACCGCTCACGTGTGCGTGTGGCAGATTTTCTCGGATCCACTGCGTGGCGCGGAAGAAGTCGAGCGCGTTGGTTTTGTGTTCTTCCATGCCCGTAGCAACGGGGAAGACGTTGGGGTCGAAGATGATGTCGTGGGGGGGGAACTGCACTTGCTCGGTCAGGACGCGGTACGAGCGGGCGCAAATCTCGATGCGGCGCTCGTAGCTATCGGCCTGCCCCTGCTCGTCGAACGCCATGACGATGACTGCCGCACCGTATTTTTTGATAAGTCGCGCCTGACGGATGAAATT
Organism: uncultured Roseobacteraceae bacterium; assembly: GCA_964444995.1. GTDB lineage: Bacteria > Bacteroidota > Bacteroidia > Cytophagales > Flammeovirgaceae > CAYUJH01. The sequence continues at coordinate 2,141 of CAYUJH010000096.1, forward strand.
TTCCTCCCCTTCTTTCAAGCTGATAGAATTGACGACCGCCTTGCCCTGCACCACCTTGAGGCCGGCCTCCAAGATGCTCCATTTGGACGAGTCAATCATGAGGGGCACTTTGGCAATGTCTGGCTCGGCGGCTATCAGGTTCAGGAAGCGCACCATGCTTTCTTCGCCGTCAATCATCCCCTCGTCCATGTTCACATCAATAATTTGCGCGCCGCCTTCTACTTGGTCGAGCGCTACGGCGAGGGCATCGTCAAACTTTTCTTCTTTGATAAGGCGCAAAAACTGCCGCGAGCCGGTAACGTTAGTGCGTTCGCCAATATTTACAAAGTTCGATTCAGGGCGAATAGTAACAGCCTCTAAACCACTTAGTTGCATATATTCCGACGGAGCGGGCAATTTGCGCGGTGGGAATGCGCTCACGGCTTCTTTGATAGCGCGAATGTGGTCGGGCGTAGTGCCACAGCACCCCCCGACGATGTTCACCAGCCCTTCTTTGGCGAATGTGGTCAGGATGTCGGCCATTTCGCGGGCAGATTGGTCGTAGTTGCCAAACTCGTTGGGCAGGCCGGCGTTGGGGTGCGCACTTACGGGAATGTGCGCCATGCGGCTCAACCGCTCGACGTAGGGCTTGAGCAAGTCGGGACCAAGCGCGCAGTTTAAACCTACGCTCAACAGGTTGGCATGTGATACCGATACCCAAAAGGCTTCCGTCGTTTGGCCGGAGAGCGTGCGCCCGCTCGCATCGGTAATTGTACCCGACACCATGACTGGCAACTTTTTGCCTTTTATTCCCAAAAAGGGAAATTCGGGGCGGGGTGTAGGCTGCTCTTCAAAATATTTTTCAATGGCGAACAGTGCCGCCTTGCAGTTGAGCGTATCGAACACCGTTTCTACAAGCAAAATATCTGCCCCTCCGGCGACAAGCCCGCGCACTTGCTCGTAATAGGCATCTACGAGTTGGTCGAAGGTAACGGCGCGAAAGCCGGGGTCGTTCACGTCGGGCGAGAGCGAGGCGGTGCGGTTGGTGGGGCCTATCGAGCCGGCCACGTACTTGGTAGTACCGGGGTGTGCGGCCATGTACGCGTCGGCGGCTTCTTTGGCAATTTTTGCCGAGGCGTAGTTAAGTTCATAGACCAAGTCTTCCATGTGGTAGTCGGCCATAGCGATGGAAGTCCCGCTGAACGTATTGGTTTCGAGAATATCGGCGCCGGCTTCTAGGTAAGCGGTATGAATTTCTTTGATGATGTCGGGGCGGGTGAGGGAAAGCAGGTCGTTATTGCCCTTCAGGTCGGAGGGGTGGTGCTGGAAGCGCGTACCGCGAAAGTCGTTTTCTTGAAGTTTATAACGCTGAATCATCGTGCCCATCGCGCCGTCGAGGATAAGGATGCGCTCGCGGATAAGTTCGTGAATATCTTTTTTCATGGAAAAGGGTAGGGGAAATTTGAGTGGTACATGCAAAAAGAAGTGTGCTCTTTGCTGAGGTTGTAGGTAAATCAATACGAACAGATACTTTGTTTGATACCTGCACGCAGTAGGGCAGGCATTCGGCAGCTACTTGGTACAGTGCCTTAGCAATACACCTTAACTAAGGTAGGCAAATTGGGGCAATCTCCCAAATACCAATAGCACCTATTGGTATTTTTTCTTACATAGAAACACATTTCCCAATTTAAGAAAATCAACCACTTGCTTTATTTATAAACATTTGATTTTAAGCATTTTACATGTGCATAGACTGATTATTGACGATGTACGTGTGTGTTTTCACTATTTTCTTCTATCATTCTCCGTGTTCTTTCTATCACTTCATCGCACGTCATCTGTTACTTTTCTCCTACCCTTCTGAGGGGCATATCATTTTTTAGCTATCATTTCGATAGGCCCTTCGTTTGATTTACGTGTAAACAACAAGAAAGCCACTCCTTCGGGAGTGGCTTTTCGCATACTCATAGGTTCTTGAGCGTCTTGGCAACTTACTTGCTTGTAGCGGCAATAATATCTTTCAATATTTTGATAGAAAGAGGCTTTACAAGGTACTCTTCCACATCGGGGTAGGTCTTGGCGCGCTTAAAATCGTCCGGATTGTTGGACGTAGAAAGAATAAAAATACGCACTTGTGCACCAAACGACGCTTTAATTTTCTGGTATTCATCGAGAAACTCCCAGCCACTCATTACGGGCATTTTTAGGTCGAGAAACACCACCTCGGGGAGCATATCGTTTGTTTTTACGCAGTCGTTGAGATAATTGAGCGCATCCATTGCGCTGATACACGTAACGAGGTTGTCGGTAAGTTTCGTAGAAGTAGCAAGTTTCTTAAAGATAAGATTGTTGGTTGCATCTTCGTCTATGAGAAGCACTTTGCTGAAAGTAGCCATAAGGGTCTGTATGTTTTGTAGATATAATGATGTCCGAGAACTTGAGGGATAGCCTCTGCAAGATAGTGCAAATTTGCCTTTAAATTGCCCAATTTTGTAAAAATACCCAAAAAGTATGTCTTCCTTGAAACTTATTTTTTACACCGTGCGGTATTCTGATTTCGTAAAAATAATTTTTTTGGGGTATTTTTTATGTAAGATAGCCAAGAAAATCCTCCGACTGCCTGTAGAAAGTAGCATAAAAGGGCAAGATTTTACGTTGTGGAAGTGGGCGTTGTACGAATGTATTTTCTCCTTTAGTTATCCAAGAAGGAGAAATTGTCGGGCACAATGACTATTTTAGTGCCAAAACCGATTTTTACAATAAATCAAAGATGAACGTAGTCGTATTTATTAGTATAGGAGTGGTGGCGATTGCCATGTATTTGCTTTGCCAGTACAACACGCGCCAGGCGGTAAAACGTTTGGGGCAAGTACTCAGCAAACTTGCCAAGGGCGATATGTCCGCGAAGCTTTCTGTGCGAAAGAATGATGCGTATGGCGTGTTAAATCATCATATAAACACCTTGGTAGATAACTTGCGCGAGGCTACACGTTTCAGCAAGGAGATAGGGCAAGGAAATTTTCAGGCAGACTATACGCCGCTCAGCGAAAAAGATGAGTTTGGCAACGCCCTGCTCGGTATGCTCAAACGATTGCAGGAAGTTGCCGAGCAAGACAAAACGCGCCGCTGGACCACAGAAGGGCAAGCGCACTTTGCCCAGCTTTTCCGCTCCTACAGCGACGACTTGGGAAGTCTGTCGCGCACGCTGATTACGGAGCTGGTGCGTTACATGGGCATCAACCAAGGCGGCTTTTTTATCCTCGACGAGACCGACCCCGAAGAACCCATCCTCGAACTAACTGCCTGCTACGCCTACAGTCGCCAAAAGTATCTCCAAAAACGCGTTTCGGCGAAAAACGGCCTTATTGGGCAGGCGTACTTAGAAAAACAGACGATTCACCTCAAAAAAGTCCCTGCATACTATACCGAGATAACCTCTGGCTTGGGAGAAGCTACGCCCTCTAGCGTGCTGATTGTTCCCCTGAAAATAAACGAGCAAGTTGAAGGTGTTATCGAGTTGGCTGCATTTGCGCCCTTTGAGCCGTATCAGGTAGAATTTGTGGAAAAACTCGCCGAAAGCATTGCCGCCACAATTTCTTCGGTAAAAACCAACGACCGTACCCGTCGGCTGCTCAAGCAGTCGCAAGAGCAGGCCGAGCGCATGAGGCAGCAAGAAGAGCAAATGCGCCAAAAAAACGAGCAACTCGAGCGCTCACAAGAAGAGATGAGCCGGCAAAAGGTGCAGCTTGAGACGGTCTTGAAGGAGTCGAAGGCGCAAGAGGCTAGCCTTGCCTCGCTCATCAACAACATCACCGACATTGTCTTTACCATCGATGCCGAGGCACACCTTGTGCTCTACAATCAGGCGTTTGTAGAATACTACACCGAAGTAGGCGAAGAAGAGGTTACACAAGGACTCAACGTACTTGCACTCTACCCGGAAAACCACAAAGTGGCCTTCCAAAACGACTTTCAGCGAGCACTCAAAGGCGAGAGTTTCTACGTACAGCGCAAACTGATTCATCGAGGGAACTTAAATATTTTCGATATTTACTATCGCCCAATTTATGGGGAAAACCAAGCCATACACGGTGTGGCGGTGTTCTCGAAAGATGTAACGGAATACGTGCGTAAAAATGAGGAAATTCGCCGTTCGCAACAAGAAGTTTCGCAGCAAGCCAAACAGCTAGAACACACCAAAGAGGCCGTAAACCGAAGCGGCGTAGCAACGGTAGAGTTCGACATGAACGGCTACATCCTCGATGCCAACGATGCGTTCCTGAAAATCATGAAATACGATAGCATAGACGAAATACTTGGAGAAAGCCACGAGGTATTTGTGCCCGTACAACAGCGCACGGGAAAAGCGTACAAGAATTTCTGGAACCGGCTTCGCAACGGCGAGTCCACAAGCGGGCAGTACGAGCGTATTGACAAAAATGGCAATACAGTGTGGCTGGCCGGTTCGTACAACGTGGTTACAGAGATAAACGGTAAAGCGATTATGGTCATCCAAGTAGGGTTCGATGTTACCGAAACGGTCGAACTTATCTACAAGACCATGCAACAGGCGCAGCAAATCCAAATGGCGCAAAATGACGCTAAAAAACAAATGCAAGCACTTAGCGTAGAGACAGCCAAACAACGCGCTATTGTAGATATGCTCCGCGAAGGCGTACTGATGTTTAATAAGCAAGGTGTTGTGGAGTACTGTAATCCGGCGGCGGCTCTGTTGCTGAACTTAGACCAAACGCCCGAAGGACAAGCTATCGAAGAACTCCTGCCAATCGTCATAGAGGCAAGTGCGCAGGGCGAAGCCCCCTCGTTTTTCTTGCAAAACGGTACGAGCAGAACGCCTCTAGTTTCCTCTGCCCCTGTGCTACTCCCACGTGCAATCGCCGCGAATGCCCCCAGTCTGCAACTCTCCCTTCGCTCTCACGACATCGGAGCCGACACCTATTTTACCGTGTTCATTTGTTCCACTTCCGAAAAAATGTTTTCATGACCCACGAAACTTCCTACATGCGTCGCGCTCTCCAGCTTGCGCGTTTGGGCATAGGAAGTGCGCGTCCTAACCCGCTTGTGGGCTGCGTGCTCGTACAAAACGACCGCATTATAGGCGAGGGCTATCACCAAACCTACGGCGAAGCGCACGCCGAAGTACACGCCGTACGCGCCGTGGCCAATCCGGCCGACTTGGAAGGGGCGACTGCCTACGTTACGCTCGAACCCTGCGCACACGTTGGCAAAACGCCCCCCTGCGCCGACCTGCTCGTAGAAAAAAAAGTGGGGCGCGTAGTAGTAGCTACTACCGACCCAAACCCCCTTGTGGCCGGCAAAGGGCTTGCTATATTGCAGGCAGCAGGCATT
>CAYUJH010000097.1:0-7480 GCA_964444995.1 uncultured Roseobacteraceae bacterium
GTACCATGCCCTATGTAATAAAAAAACACGGCATCTTGCGGCTGCACCGTGAGCGTATCGAGCAGGCGCGTGAGTTGCTCGGGCGTGCAGGCTTCTCCTGTAAAATAATGCGGATAGAGTGCGTAACCGGTGTTTTCTGCAATCTGCTTGAGCAGGGCGTTGAGTCGCGTGAATGTCTTTTGGCATCCCTCGCCAATGTATGCCGCTTCGGTATCGGCAAATACGAGCGCATGCAACCGCTGCGCATCGGCTGCGTGCGCAATCATCCCCATAAAAAAAATGAATACAGCTTTTTTAATTGTTTTCATAACATCTTGTTTTTTAAATAAAGGCTACGGATACACATTTTTTATTTTTTGCTTATTCTTTCGGCGGACGATAACGAAGTCGAATACCTCCGTTTAGCAGTGCCTCCGTCGCGATGTCGGCCTCGTGGTAGTAGCCTCCGCCGGCTAAGATGCCTACGCGCACCGTGTTATTTCCCTCCGCACCGTCGGAATGTGCGTAGATTTGCAGTATGTTTGCACCGTCGGACTGTAGGTGCAGCGTGCGGCTAACTTTTTCATGCGTCAGGGCGTGGTAGGGCAAGATGACCTCTTCGTTGAACATGGCGGAAATCGTATCACCATCCACGCGGTCAAAATCCCAAAACGATACAATTATTTCCTCCGAAGGAACATCTATTGGCGCATCGGGCAGGTACGTTTTGCGGGTATCGAACAGGGCAGCGAGCACCTCTTGGGTGTAAGGCTTATCGCGACTTGGCACCTGTGCGTTCGATGTTTCAGGCAAGCAAAAACGGCTTGCTTTTTCCTCCGTTGTAAACAGAAAAGGGTAATACGCCAACGCTTCTACAAACACTGAATGCTGCTCGGCGGGAAACCATGCAGCTATCGGCTCGGCAAACCACCCCTCCGGCAGTGGCACAGTAGCCTGCGGGCGACAGTGATTTGTAAGCGACAAACCACAGGTACTGACTTCCCACAGCAAATCGTTGGTGCGCATAGGAAGCAACTGTGCCGGAACTAGCAAACTGTCCGTATGTTGCACCGTTTTTCGCACCCACACGAGCATATCGGCAGTTGTTCGGAGCGTGTACGTAGCCTGTTGAGTTTGAAAGGTAAACAAGGTCATTGGCGTATCGAATTGCTCTGCAAAAAGTGTAGCTCGGAGCGTTCCGTACTGGAAATCGAACGAAAGCGACACGGTATCGGTGGGGGCATACAACGTCCATGGAGCTGGCATACCGTAAGGGCGGAACGCTTCGGAGGAGTCTTCGATAGCTGCACGTTGCGGTGCGGTAGCTTGCGCGTCGGTTGTAGGCGCATCGGAAGATGAAACTTCGGGAAAGTTTTTCGCACAAAGGTAGTTCAAATCCGCATCGGCTAGCCCGTTCGCAAAGCCTTGAAACTCATCGAGTTTGCCCAAAAATCGGTCGCCCTGCGGATTTCCGCCCAAGTAACTTACCTGTGCGGTATGCCTTCGCTCGAACAGGGAAGACGACAAGGCAATTTCTATACGCAGTTCACAACCTACGTATATCTGCACGCTGCAATGTTGCACACGGACTCCTAACATTTGCCATGTATTAGCTGTAATATTTTGTAATACGCTATACGTTTGCTGCGAATCTTGCCCATTTTCTTGGTAAGCAAATCCCAAGACACCTTGCTCGATAAATACCTCCGCACGGCCGATACTATCGGCAGCGTACCAAAGCGTCTGCCGCGTGCGCACATCGCCACTTAACTGAAACCACACGACCCACGCAGCCGAAGCCGTAAAGCGCATTTCAGGTGGGAAAGGCACGCCCTGCGGGTAATTTATGCGTATTCCGTGTTGTCGAACCCCCTCTGTAGGCGAAAAAATAGTATCTTCTATTTTTTTTAACACGTAGTTAGTAACCGTTGGTGTATCGAAATGCCAATGGAAGGAAGGTTTTGCGTGTTGCGCAGACACCGAAAAGAAGTTCAGGCAGGCAGTAGCTACGCATACTGCAATACGTCTATATCGTTTACCTTTCATTTTTGTTATTTCATAAAAAAAATGGGCACTACTCGAAACAAAGTTATACTAAGATCCACTTGATATAAGAATGAACATAATTTGAGTCATTTGATTTTGAATGATTTATAAGACCAAAATTTCGCAAATTTGATGCGTTTCGGTATAGATAAATTTTAGTAGATTTTTCAAACTGCTAAAAATCGTATATCGTTTTTTCTCCTTTCCGAACAGCTTTTTTATCTTTTTCGGCAAGGAGTATGTACCGGTATGCCTCGCTAATTGGCACAAGCCCTTCGCGCACCACGCGGCGCGTATCGGGCGAAAAGGACTCGTATTCCTCAATATTTTTTAGGATGCGATCCACATCGCGCTGTATCATCTGCGGAATAAGCAGCCGCTCGTAGTACCGCCGACGATTTTCTAGTTTTTGTATTTCTACCTCTATACGTTTGCGTTCGCGCTCAGCGCCGGCAAGTTGCTCTCCTATCTGCTTTTCTTCGGCCTCCACACGTGTTTTTTGAGTAAGTAACTCCACTCGTTCGCGCTGCTTGTGTTGGTAAAGCCCTTCTATCTCGATGCTGATGTCCACCCCACGGTACGGCTCTCCTTGCGCTGTATGCTCCTCGGCATAAAATTCTACATCGCCCAACTCCCCCGCACGACGCGGAAAGAACGCCGTCAGGTTCTCGCGTTCCAGTACCTCGATGACCTGCCGATAGGCACAATACGCTCGCAAAAATGCCAGTCCCTCGTTGTTTACCTCGCACATGCCGCTGCGCAGCGTGAGCTGACGCGGCTGAGAGCGGGCGATGTTACCATTTACTACGGGATAATACGTCGCCGAAATAGGTTCGCCATAGTAGGTCAGGCAGTTGCGTATCTGCGTAGCATCGGCCTTTCCCCGGATGCGGAGCTTGATACGCACTTCGCGTGCGGCTTGCGGATTGCGCAAAGTTGCATAGTTTTGCCGTAATAGTGCCTCTACAATTGCCTGCGCGGCGCGAGCAATTTCCCCGTCGCAGTGTGTGCCCAAGCGATATGAAGTCAGTTCTGGTGAAAAAACAGCTTCCGTTGCTGTGTTGTTACGCACTAGGCGCACGCCGGCGTTTGTGCCGTCAATCGGTGCGCTACTCCATACAGGGTCGCTAGAGGGAACGAGCGCATCGAGCTGCCGAACAACCTGCTCATAGTTCTGCAAAGTAGCGGTAAGACGCATTTCGGCCACTTGCTTTTCGTTCGTCATAGCGGTAAGGCGTTCGTTTAACTGCTGTAGTTGCTGCTGCAAGGCTTCTTGCTGCCCCTTCAACGAGGTAATTTGGGCAACTATCTCGCTGAGTACCGTTTGTAGGGAGTCTATTGCAATCCCTACCTTGCTAACCTCTTGGCCAAAGCAGCCCTCTAGGCGCGTGCACTGTTCGTTGAGCCATCGCTGGAAACCTGCCCGCCCAGCGTACTGCGTATTTTGGGTATGTTTAGCGATAAAATCACCAATTTCGATAAGCAACAAAGCATCTTCTTTTTTCAAAGCATACTGCGATACGAGTAGCTGAGTGCCTTTCAGCTCGATGTATGCTTTTTCCGGATTGTCAATACCTTCGCACGGGCAGGAGTAGGGTTTGCTTTCTCTCGTGTTGCAATCTAGGTAAAATTCGCCAATAACGGTTTTGAGAGCTGCCGGTACTTCGAGCAAACCGGCACCTTCTTGGCTCAAACGCGGTTTTTTTCCCGTTTTCAGTGCTTCACGTATTGCTTTTTGCTCTTCGGTAGGAAATACACGCCGATAAAATTTGTAAAACACTCCTACCTTGGCTGGCTGTACGAGTTCACGCGCTACCAAAGACTGCGCGGAAACAGGAAGGGCATGCAAAACAACAAAGAACACCCACAGTACTACGCCCATGCGTATAACTCCGACGCAGCAGGGGTAGGTATTCGACAGCGAGTCCGTTAGGTAATTTTCTTTAGGCGTATTCATCGTTGGGCGGTAGGGAAATCGAGCGGGCTTCCATGCCTGCAAACGCAACAACATTCGTTCCCAAACACATCTTTTTATGTTATACTTGTAGCGCACAAAACTTGCTAAAGGTAAGACATTCTTTGCGATAAAATCACACAATTTCTCCCTTGCATATGCCCTCCCCACCTTTTTTTACAGTCATTTTGCCCACCTACAACCGTGCGGCATTCTTGCCCAAAGCCATTGAAAGCGTACTAGCACAAGCGGAAACCGACTGGGAATTAATCATTGTGGACGACGGCTCTACCGACCACACACACGCCGTAGTGCATAGCTATACAGATGCACGCATTCGGTATGTATATCAGAACAATGCCGAGCGCAGCGCTGCCCGAAACCATGGCATCCGCCTAGCACAGGGGCAATATCTCTGCTTCCTCGATAGCGACGATTTTTATCTTTCTCACCACCTGACCGCCTTCAAAAAAGCCATACAAGCAGGAGAAAACCCCGTAGCCTTATTTTTTTGTGATATTTTATTGGAAGATACGCACGAAAGAAGCCTTTTCCCCAACCCGGTGCTTTCGTATCGGAACGCCGTAGAATGGATGGTACAAATGCCTGTTGGTGCGCTCCGTACCTGTTCGCACCGAGAAATTCTTCCTCGCTTTCCTTTTAACCCACACTACACAGTTAGCGAAGATACCGACGTTTGGGCACAAGTCGCACAACACTACCCAATAGTATATGTTCCCGCTGCGACGATTGTGGTTCAACACCACACAGGGCGCAGCGTAGACCGAGGAAATACTCGCGCCTATCAGCAGAATTTGACCGTTAAAAAAGCCATTTTACGCCGCGACCGTGCTTGGATTGGGCGAAAAGTACAGCGGCTCGTGTTGCACAACGCGTGGTTCAACTTGGCGCAGAGCCACCAGCAAAACAAGCAGCTACGTGCCATGTCCTACGCATTGCTTGCCTCCTTTTGGTACGGAGGCCACCTTCGGTGGAAGGAAAAATTATATATGTTGTACAAGGAGGTACTCTTCGGAAGGGGGAAATAAAAAAAGAAGAGCCAATAGGCTCAACCCTCGGTTACGAAGGTATTTCTATTAGCTCTTCTCTATCGTTCAAAAACTGGTAATCGGCCAAACCTAACGAAGTATCCGATACGAGGCGCACCCAGCGGTGGTACTTCCAAAGCCATTGCCAACGTTTCGATGGGAAACCCTGTGCAAAATAGGCATACAAATACGGATGAAGCAGTAAAGTAACAGAACGCTCATTCTGTTTTTCAAGAATATAGCCAAGTTTCTGCTCCACATCGTCCGTTAAACTAATAGTAGCAGCCACTTTGCCTGTCCCATTACATGTAGGGCACTTTTCCTGTGTTACAATATTTACTTCTGGGCGAACACGCTGACGGGTAATCTGCATGAGGCCAAACTTGCTCAGTGGCAACACCGTGTATTTAGAGCGGTCCGGCTTCATCTCCTCCTTCATGTACTCATAAACCTTCTTTTTGTTGTCGGCCAACTTCATATCAATAAAGTCAACCACAATAATTCCGCCCATATCGCGTAGGCGCAGTTGCCTCGCAATTTCGGCAGCAGCCTGCAGATTGACGTTCAGAGCATTCGCCTCCTGATTTTCCTCAGCGTTTGACTTGTTGCCGCTGTTTACGTCAATTACGTGCATGGCTTCCGTATGCTCAATAACCAAGTACCCTCCATTGGGCAAGCTTACTGTCTGCCCAAAAAGCGTTTTTAGCTGCTTTTCAATACCAAAGCTCTCAAAAATTTTGGCTTTGCCGTTATAGTGCTTTACAATCTTTTCCCTAGTAGGAGCTATCGTCCGAATATACGCCCTGATTTCCTCATACGTAGCCAAGTCATCGACCACAATACTATCAAAACTCTCGTTTAAGATGTCGCGCAGCATAGAATTTGCCTTACTAATCTCGCCAAGTATCTTCTGACGCGGTTTGGCAGTTGCCAGCAATTTGGCGCCGTTTGCCCACTTATCGAGCAGGTTTTTCAGGTCACGGTCTAGCTCGGCAACGTCTTTGTTTTCTGCCACCGTACGAATAATGACTCCGAAGTTTTCCGGTTTAATCGAAGATATAAGACGCATAAGGCGCTTTCGCTCCCCTTGGTCAGCTATTTTCTTCGATACGTTAATCGCATTCGAAAACGGAACGAGCACGAGATACCTTCCTGCAATGGAAAGCTCGCACGACAGACGGGGGCCCTTCGTAGAAATAGGTTCTTTTACTACCTGCACCAATATCTTTTGATTGGGCTTAAATACATCCGCAATTTTTCCGAGTTTATCTATCTCGGGTTCAAGCACTATCTTACTAAGTCGGGTATTGACCTCTTTTTTTCCGAGAGTCAACTTGATAAACTTTAACAGGGACTTTATTTTAGGCCCCAAGTCAAGATAATGCAAGAAAGCGTCTTTTTCGTAACCTATGTCCACGAAGGCGGCATTCAGGCCGGGCACCAAACGTCGTATGGTTCCGAGGTAAATGTCTCCTACCGAGAAACTGTCATCACCGTTGTCGTAATGCAGTTCCACTAACTTTTTTTCGTGTAAAAGCGCTATACGCCCGCCATTTTGAGCCGAATTGATAATTAATTCCTTACTCAATGTGACATATTTTTAATGTAAATCAAAAGTCCTGACAGATTGCCTTACAAAAAGGAGCGTGCATAGGGCACTCCCGTGCGCTACGCCACTCCTAACAGATTATAATAGGCAAAAACGTTTAGCTATTCTTCTTCTTATGGCGATTTTTTCTCAAACGCTTTTTACGCTTGTGCGTGGCAATTTTATGTCTTTTTCTCTTTTTTCCGCAAGGCATAATCGTCGAATTTTAATGTTGTAACAAAAATATTAACTATACAAACAAGTGTGTTCTACTGCACACCGTCTAGGTAAGACTGTACCGTAGTGCGCACTTGTGGGTCATCTGTATTCACTAGTACATGCTGAAAGGCTTGCGTAGCCTCTTCTTTTTTTCCCAATTCTTTCAGGCAGACTCCTTTATAAAATACTACCTGCAAGTTTTTCGGGTCAATTTTCTCCAACGTTTCAAAGCGTTCGAGAGCCTTATCGAACTGCCCCGACTGCATAGAAAGCACACCCAAATTAAACAGCGCCAATTCGTGCGTAGGATTACTCTGTAACACCTCACGTACTATCAGAATTCCCTGCATTGGGTTTTCAGTACTCACGTAGGTCATCCCTAGCTTTACCTTTGCGTCAAGTTTTTCCGGCAGTAGGTCAAGCGCGTAGATTAAGTGCTCCTGCGCTTTCTTTGCAAAAAGCGACACGCGCTCTGGCTTAACCGCAAAGGTATAAGCGTCGTAGTACGTTTCGCCGGCCAACAAACGATATTGTGGTACTTGAGGATGCTGTAAAGCCACAGATTCCACCAAAAAAGCGGCACTATCGTAATGTTGTTTAGCTTGATAAGCTGCAATTAGTTCACCAAGTGCACGTAGTGTGTCT
>CAYUJH010000098.1:0-7453 GCA_964444995.1 uncultured Roseobacteraceae bacterium
ATTCAAAATCAAGCAAATCAAATCATGTTAATCCTTAAATCAAATGAATCTTGGTGTACATGGGCTTCTGCCTAGCCATTTTGCTTACATGCACATAACAACGCTATGCAACATCATAGCCTTTTTATACTTTACCTAAAACCATACATCGCATGAAAAAAAATATGCTATGGTGCTTACTTTGGCTTTCGTGGGCTGCAAATGCCCAAAACGAAACACCAATGGTGCACCGCCCCGCCCTTAGTCCCGATGGCACACTGATTGCGTTTTCGTACCAAGGCGACTTATGGACTGTACCCGCAACAGGTGGCGAGGCTACCCGCCGAACTATCCACGAAGGCTACGAAGCGTACCCAGTCTTTAGTCCCGACGGACAGTCGCTCGCTTTTAGCAGCACGCGCAATGGCAACGCCGACGTGTTTACGATTTCACTAACAGGTGGAAACCCCCAACGGCTCACATGGCACTCTGCCAACGACTATGTAACCGATTGGACTGCCGACGGGCGACTGCTCTTCCAGACCCGTCGCGCTTTTGCTTCCGTAGAACGCGAATGGGAAATTTACCAAGTAGCTGCCCAAGGAGAAACCCCCACGCGTCTGCTCGATGCCTTAGGTTTTTCGGCAGTGGCCTCTCCCGATGGTCGGTTTATTGCCCTCGAAATGGGGACATGCCGCATAGAGCGCGAAGCGTACCGAGGTGCGGCAAATCGCAGCATTTGGCTGTTCGATACCCAAAAGAAAACGTACCTACCAATTACTACTTCTGAGGGGCAAGAATTTCGCCCGCAATGGGTAGGCAACCGCACGCTGGCGTACCTCGGTGCCGACTCGGGTAAGTACAACCTCTATCTGCAACCTCTTACCGACGAAGGTGCACTCAACGGTACTGCCCAGCAGCTCACAAAATTCACCGACGATGGCATTCGGTGGTTCAGTGCCAGCAACAAAAACGGGCAGATTGTCTTCGAGCGACAGGATAAAATATTCACCTTACCCCCTACCGGTGGCACGCCTACACACGTAAAATTTCGCGCTGTTACCGACTACCGCTTCGACCCCGTAGAATACAAGACATTCAGCAACGCAATCAGCTATTACAGCCTTTCTCCGAACGGAAAACATACTGCTTTTTCAGTACATGGCGAGCTGTTTGTAAAGTTAAATGAAAAAGAAAAAAACCGCAGCGTGCGCCTTACCAAAAGTCCCTACTTCGACCGCGAGGTAGAATGGTTCAACGATTCGCTTCTGGTATTTACCTCTGACCGCGCCGGGCAGTTCGACCTCTACCTGCTGCGCTCCGCCGACCCGAAGGAATCGTCAATTTTCAAAAGTTTGAAACATGAAGTGGTGCGCCTCACCAACACCCCCGACGACGAAAGTGCGCCAGTAGTTTCGCCCGACGGCAAGAAGCTGGCGTACCGGCGCGGTAACGGCACGCTGCTGGTCGCCACGCTCGAAAAAGATAAACTCGTGCGTACGGTTACGCTGCAAGAAGGATGGGCAACGCCGTCTGATGTAGCATGGAGCCCCGACGGGCAATGGCTAGCCTACGCACTCTCCGACTTGTATTTTAACGAGGAAATCTACATACAAGCAGCCGACGGCAGCCGTGCCCCTGCCAATGTGAGTATGCACCCACGCACCGACAGTTCGCCGGTCTGGAGTGCCGATGGCTCGAAACTAGGCTTTCTTTCCAACCGCAACAACGGCGACGACGACGTTTGGTTCGTGTGGCTACGAAAAGCCGACTGGGAACGCACCAAGCAAGAATGGGACGAACGCAGCGAAACCACCGACACAAAAAAAGAAAAAGACGGCAAAAAAGCCCCTGTAAACGTAGTGATAGACTTCGAGAATATCCACGAGCGGTTGGTGCAAGTAACCTCCTTGCCCGCCAACGAGTCGGACCTTGCTATCTCTGCCGACGGCGAGTATTTCTTTTTCGTAAACAACCGCAATAGCCGCCTAAGCTACGGCGCACAGATGGACCTGCACAAAATAAAATGGGATGGCAGCGAGCTGAAAGCCCTCACTTCTAACGGCACGGCCCCTTACCGCGTGCAGCCCAATGCACAGGCTAACGCCCTCTACTACCTTGCCTCGGGAGGAAGGCTCAACAAGGTTAGCACGGAAGGAAAAATAGAAGCGCTGCCCTTCTCTGCCAAAATGGAAATAGACCATATCCAAGAACTCGACCAAATTTTTGAGCACGCCTGGCGCACCATTCGCGACGGCTTCTACGACCCCAACTTTCACGGACAAGATTGGGAAAAACTAAAAGCCAAGTACAAGCCATGGGCCATGAAAGCCGGCACCAAAACAGACTTCCGCACGCTGTTCAACGAGATGCTTGGGCAAATTAATGCCAGCCACATGGGCCTTTACGGCAGCGACCGCGAAGAAACCCAAAACGAGCGCACTGGGCTGCTTGGGTTAGAGGTCAAAAATGTACGCGGCGGCGTAGAAATTACCCGCATTGTGCCCAATACACCCATCACCCGCGAAGAAAGTAGCCTGCAAGTGGGAGAGGTAATTACCGCTATAGACGGCACGCCCTTGGCAGCCAACGAGAACTTTTTTGCTCGCTTGACCAACCTCGCTAACGAGCCTTTGCTGGTAAGCGTGCGCGCTGGTAATGCAGAGCGCGAAGTCATCGTCCGGCCTACCACGTCGCTCAACCGCGCTTTGTACGACGAGTGGGTAGCAGAGCGCAAACGCCTCACCGAAGCCTATTCGGGCGGTAAATTGGGCTACATACACATTCAGGGAATGAACTGGCCAAGTTTCGAGCGGTTCGAGCGCGAACTCACCGCAAGTGGGCTGGGCAAAGAGGGTATTGTGATAGATGTGCGCTACAACGGCGGCGGCTGGACGACGGACTACCTCATGACGGTACTCAACGTGAAACAACATGCCTACACTATCCCGCGCAACGCCGCAAAAAATCTTGAAAAAGAGCATCAAAACTTCACAGGCTATTATCCCTTTGGCGAGCGTTTGCCGCTATCGGCATGGACAAAGCCATCGGTGGCACTTTGCAACGCAAGCAGCTACTCGAATGCAGAAATTTTTTCTCACGCATATAAGTACATGAAAATAGGCACGTTGGTAGGTGTGCCTACCTTCGGAGCGGTCATTTCTACGGGCGCACAAACGCTGATAGATGGCTCGTACATTCGCCGGCCCGGGCGCGGCTGGTACGCTATAGAAACCGGTGAAAATATGGACTTTACGCCTGCCGTACCTAACATAACGGTAGAAAATGCTCCAAACTACAACGCCCTGCGCGAAGATGCGCAACTCAAAAAAGCGGTAGAGGTACTTCTTGAACAACTTGCCGCAGAAAAAAAATAGAGGCATGTACACTCACTCGTAGCTGTTGCTTTTCGACAACAGATAGGCACCTTCTCTGCCTTGCCCCTAACGGTCTGTTCCGTTAGGGGCTTTTTTCTGGTATCCAATATCTGTGGCAGAACAGCACTTATACCAAGATTCACTTGATTTAAGGATTGACATGATTTGATTTACTTGATTTTGAATGATGTATGAGAGCAAAATTTCGCAAATCTCATGCGTTTCAGTATATAAGGAATTAGTCTTGATACGAATTGTATGCCTAATGATAAAAATCATTTCTTGTTCGCCGATAAAGCAATAGCTTCGAGTTATGAGAAAGTGGATATCCATCGTATTTTTACTGTTATACGCTAACTCGATAACAGAGCTACACGAATTGTGGAAAGTCCCCGTATTGTTCCAACACTTCACCGAACATCGGCTCGAAAACCCTCAGTTAACCGTTTGGGAATTTTTTTCGCTGCATTACCTCTCCGGCGATCTACGCGACGCAGACTACGAACGCGATACACAACTACCTTTTAAATCCCATTCTACCATCTCCTACATATGGGTAGTCGCCCTACTTCCCTCCGTACCTTCACCCGTACCTATCGTTTCGGCTGGTGCAGTATGGGTTCAACACCTTCGCAGACCGCATTGCCGCATTTTTGTGTCGAATCCTCATTTAACAGCTATTTGGCAGCCTCCCCAACAAATTATTTCTTTTATGCTTACAGCATATTTTGTCTAAAATTTATTGCTGTTTTTTTTAATCGTTACACTGAAGATCAGTGCATTGTGTACTTTTTTATGCACAGTGTACTGCTTTGTATCTTATCTAAAAGAAATAAAATTATATCATGTTAAATAAAATTATTGAGTTATCGCTCAGGCATAAACTCATTGTGGTACTTTGTACCCTTGTATTAGTAGGTGTAGGTGTGTATGAAGCACAACGTTTACCTATAGATGCCGTTCCGGATATTACCAACAACCAAGTACAGGTTATCACGATTGCGCCCTCCTTTGGCGCAACCGATATTGAGCGCTTGGTAACGTTCCCGATAGAACTTGCGCTGAGTAACATACAAGGCACGATAGAAATGCGTAGTTTTTCGCGCTTTGGTCTGTCGCTTGTTACCATCGTCTTTTCCGATGAAACCGATATTTACTGGGCACGCCAACAAATATCGGAACGTTTGCAACAAGTTAAGGAAGAAATTCCTAAGGAATTTGGCACACCCGAATTAGGCCCTATCACTACGGGGCTTGGGGAGGTGTATCAGTACGTACTGCGGCCACTTCCCGGTTTCGAGGAACGCTACTCAGCTACCGAACTGCGCACCCTACAAGATTGGGTAGTTCGCAGACAGTTGTTGGGTGTAAAAGGTGTTGCCGAGGTAAGTAGCTTTGGAGGAAAACTCAAACAGTATGAAGTTTCTGTTAACACCGAGCGTCTTCATTCATTCGGGCTTACCCTAGCCGACGTATTCACTGCTCTTGAAGCAAGTAACCAAAATACCGGTGGTGCCTACATAGAAAAAGGGCCTGCCGTGCTATTTATCCGCAGCGAGGGGCTGCTTGGTAGCCAGACCGATATAGAGCAAGTGGTGGTAGGGCGTTTGGAAAATGACCTGCCTATCCTATTGCACCAAGTTGCCGATGTACACATTGGGCACGCCACGCGCTTCGGGGCACTTACCTACAACGATGCGGGCGAGGTAGCTGGCGGAGTAGTGATGATGGTAAAAGGTGAGAATAGTAATCTTGTCGTTGTTAACATCAAAGAACGTATCGAACAGATTCAGGCATCGCTACCCGAAGGAGTGGTCATTGAAGCCTTTCTCGACCGCACCAAAATGGTAAACAACGCGATTGCGACCGTACAGACAAATTTGATGGAGGGCGCACTCATTGTCGTATGTATTTTGGTGCTATTTTTAGGAAATCTTCGCGCAGGTCTGTTAGTAGCCTCCGTTATCCCGCTTTCGTTGTTATTTGCCATTATACTAATGAATTTTTTTGGCGTAAGTGGCAACCTGATGAGCCTTGGGGCACTCGATTTTGGGCTAATTATCGACGGCGCAGTCATTATCGTAGAGGTTGTGTTGCACCAACTAAACCACCAGCGTTTGTTAGGAATAAGCACCCGCCTTACTCCTTCAGAGATGAACCAACAAGTAGGTAATGCGGCCAAACGAATGATGAACAGTGCCGTATTTGGGCAGATGATTATCCTCATTGTCTATTTACCTATTTTATCGCTCAAGGGCATAGAAGGCAAGATGTTTATCCCCATGGCGCAAACGGTTGCCTTTGCGCTGTTAGGCGCTTTTGTACTTTCCCTTACGTACGTCCCTGCTATGAGCGCGTTGTTGTTGAGCAAGCGCCTGTCTGATGCTCCCGGCCTCTCCGACCGCCTCATGCACCGTCTCGAACAGCGTTTTGGGCGCGTCTTACTTGCCGTATTGCGCTATCCAAAGTCTGTGTTTTCTCTAGTTATTATCCTGTTTATCAGTGCCTTATGGGTACTTTCTCGGTTAGGTGGAGAGTTTATTCCTGCGCTCGAAGAAGGCGACTTTGCAGTAGATACCCGTGTGCTTACTGGCAGTAGTTTACAAACCACTATCGAATACACACAAAAGGCGGCTGGTATCTTAAAAAATCAGTTTCCCGAAGTGGAAAAAGTGGTAACCAAAATAGGCAGTGGCGAAATTCCCAACGACCCTATGCCCATGGAAGCCGCCGATATGATGGTCATTCTCAAGGATAAAAAAGAGTGGACATCTGCGAGTAGCTTCCCCGAACTCGCCGAAAAAATGACTCGTGCGCTTGCTCCCCTAGTGGGCGTTACGACCGGCTTTCAGTATCCTGTCCAGATGCGATTCAACGAATTGATGACCGGGGCGCGGCAAGATATTGTCTGCAAAATTTTTGGCGAAAATCTCGATACGCTCACCCGCTATGCACAACGGTTGGGCGAAATTGCGCGAAGCATTCCGAATGCTACCGACATATACATAGAGCCTGTTACAGGCATTCCGCAAATTGTTATTACCTACCGCCGTGCTGCACTCGCCCAATACGGCCTTTCCGTAGCTCAGGTCAATCAACTGGTGAATGCCGCCTTTGCCGGCCAACAAGCAGGCTATCTCTACGAAGGCGAAAAACGTTTTAGTTTAGTCGTACGGCTCGAAAAACAGGCTCGTACCAGCTTAGAAGACCTTGATAACACCCTTGTACCCACACCCCAAGGCGACGTAATTCCACTGCGCTACCTAGCTGACATACGTACGGAAGATGGCCCCAACCAAATTCAGCGTGAAAACGGTAAGCGGCGCATCGTAGTGGGGTTCAACGTACAAGGCAGCGATGTGCAAAGCGTTGTGGAGCAGTTGCAAACGCAGGCAACCCGCACGTTGGATCTGCCGGCGAATTACCATGTTACTTACGGGGGGTCATTCCAAAACCTCCGCGAAGCCAAACAACGGCTAGCCATTGCCGTACCGCTAGCATTGGCTCTTATTTTCGCCCTGTTATTTTTTGCCTTTGGCTCGGTAAAAAAAGGACTGCTCATTTATACAGCCATCCCGCTTTCGGCCATTGGAGGTATCTATGCCCTTGCTTTGCGCGAAATGCCCTTTAGTATCAGTGCGGGCGTGGGTTTTATTGCCTTATTCGGCGTATCGGTACTTAACGGCATCGTGTTAATAGCTGAGTTTACGCGCCTTACCTCCCAAGGGCGTTCCTCGGTAGTACGCATAGTACTTCGCGGCTGCAAAACGCGCCTACGCCCCATCCTCATGACCGCCTTTGTGGCCTCTTTTGGTTTCTTACCTATGGCACTCAGCAACGGCGCGGGCGCAGAGGTGCAACGCCCCTTGGCTACCGTTGTTATCGGAGGATTGCTGCTTGCTACCTTACTCACCTTGTTCGTTTTGCCCCTGCTCTACATCGCCGTTGAGCGCGTAACCCTTCGTTTCAAACAAAAAAATCTCCTTTTATTAGTATTTTTGATATGTGTGGGCGTGGCACATTCTGGCTCGTCGGCACATGCGCAGGGTCTATCGCTCAATGCCGCACTCGACACGGCACTCCAAAACAACCACACG
>CAYUJH010000099.1:0-7411 GCA_964444995.1 uncultured Roseobacteraceae bacterium
AAAGGCAGGTGCTCGATAGCCCAATAGGCTACAAACAAAGAAGCAACGAGGCTGAACACCGTTGCAGCAGTGGGCAGCGGTTTGGCGGTATTCTCATAGTGCGGTAAGCGCAGCAGCAAAAAGCCGATAAGCACGAGTAAAATCACGTCTTTGCTAAACGACTGCCAGGGCGTAAGCGGGATAGCATCGCCAAAGCAGCCGCAGTCGGTTACTTTGTTGAAATATGCCGAGTAAAACGTTAGAAACGTAAAAAAAACGACGAGTGCCATGAGTGCACGGATAGTATCTTTTCGGCGAAAATTGGCAAGTAACGCAACGCCTAACACAATTTCAAGAACAACTAAAAAAATGCCCATTGGCAGGGCATAGGGTACAAATGCTTGAAAAAACCCAGCAATATCTTCGGAAAAAACAGCAAAATATTCTTCGAGTTTGATAGCCGTGCCAACGGGGTCGTTTACCTTCACCGCACCGGAGAAAATGAATAAACCACCTACGAACCACTGAATACTTTTTTCTACAAATCGCATGACCAAAAGAGGGTTAGGGTTGAAAGATTAAAGGGAATGCTTGGCTTCTTGCGTACCAAAATCGGGGACGAAGCCCAGCAAAATTAGCGCGAACGCCGCATAGTTGAGCATATCTTGGTAATTAGCCGCGACTCCTTCCGAAACAAGTGTTTTGCCTTCGTTGTCTTCAATTTGCTTGGTGCGCAGCAGTTTCATTAAGATAATATCGGTGATGCTGCTTACACGCATTTCGCGCCATGCCTCGCCGTAGTCGTGGTTTTTTTCGAGCATAAGGCGCATGGCAGTGCGCACGGCGGTATCGTAGTGGGTAAGGGCTTGGTCTTCGGTAAGCTCTAGGGGCGCATCGGCGGGCAGGGCAAGTTGCACCAACGCCATCGCGCAGTAGTTGAGAATACCGACGAACTCATTTTCGATGTTTTCGCCTACTTTCTGTACGCCTTTTTCTTGGATAGAGCGTATCCGCTTGGCTTTTATGTAGATTTGGTCGGTAATAGAAGACGGCCGCAAGATGCGCCACGCCGTACCATAGTCTTTTGTTTTTTGGGCGAAGAGTGCGCGGCATTGCGCGACGATGTACTCAAATTCGCGTAGTGTGTTGGTTGCCAATTTTCATTGCATTTAAAAGATACTACAATCTTTTCAAAGGTAGCAGTTCGGCAGCGAAATAGAGAATTTTTTGGTTAAACACCTGCTGTGCAGTGGAAATTTGCAGGTATTTATACTAATTTTATTGTACGGATCCTATGCCCCCACACAAAATATCGTGCAAAATTGGAGACGTGTAGCGCATGAAAAAATCGTGTGTACCAAGTCAGGAAAATTCTCATGTTGTATAGATGTTGGTACATCAATACAACGTTACACGCATTTGTGAATTTTTTATAAAAGGAAGAATTTTCAACGGAAAATGTAGAAAAAGCGTTGGTTTATTCGCACAATAATAACATATTGCGTCTAATTTCGACTAAATTTTAATAAACAAAGTAAACTATGAAGAAGATTAGCATTCTTTGTAGCCCTATTGGCTTTCCTAGCCTTTTCGTGTAGCAACGACGACGATACCGACGGTGCAGCCCCTGTGGTGAACCTTGCCCTCGCCGACGGCACAAGCGTAGCCCCCGGCAGCGCATTGACTGTAAACGCAACGGCTACCGACGACCTCGAACTTGCCGAAGTAGTCATTACCCTTGCTCGCAGTACTGGCGCAGAGGTATTCTCCAAGACCATTACCACATTCACCGATGCCAAATCGGCAACTATCAGTGAGCAGGTTGCTCTACCGGGCAATGCGAACACAGCCGTAGCCGCCTGCCTTACGAGCGGTCAGGTGAGCATCGTGGCGGTACTTCCCGCAGGTACTCCTGCCGGCGACCCTGTACACATCGTCGGTAGCTTCAACGACTGGAATCCGGGCGAGGAGTCGCGCCGTTTGGTACCGAACGCTGCGGACTTTACACTCAAAGTAACTGCCCGCGACAAGAGCGGTAAAACAACCGAAACAAGTGCAACCGTTACCGTACTCGGCGAAGGTCGCTGTATTTCTGCCGCACTTTCCGATACCGATGAGTTCAAATTTACACGCGGCAACTGGGAAACTGTGGAAAAAGACCTGGCGCAGACGGCAGCTGTATCGAAATTGATAACCGCAAAACTGGCGGCGAAGCTGCTCTCAAACTTACGATTGGCGGCTGGAGAGATACTATCCCAACGTGCGACTAGTCGTACAAAAGCATCTATAGTAAAAAGGCTGCCTTTTTCAGGCAGCCTTTTTTTGTTACAGTGTTTGATGTTGTACCCAAACCTACTACCCTTCCAAGTTCTGATAAATCGTGCGCAGGGTCATGGTAAAATGCTCGAAGTCTTCCTTGGAAAGGTTTTCCCACGCCTTTTGCCTCAGCTTTTGGATGTCTGGGAGCAAGGTTTTCACTTTTTCGTGCCCTTCTTCGGTCAGAAATATTTTGGTGCGCCGCCGGTCGTCTGTGTCTGCCTCTTTGGTGAGCAGCCCCTTGCCTTGCAGCAAGTCGAGGATGTGGGTGAGCGTAGGCATTCCTTTAAATGTACTTTCTGCCAACGCGCTTTGGCTAATTCCGTTGTGGTAGTAAAGGTGTTTCAAGACCACCCATTGGTCCACCGTAATACCAAAATTATTTTCCCGAAAGGCTTTTTTTGCGTATTGTTTCACACGACGCGAGGTTTTTTCTAACAAAAAAGAGTAGGCACTATATACATCGTCTTCCATCATTTATAGGCTATGATTTATTGTGAGTTAAAGGTTGTCTTGCTTTCTACTAATTTACTAGCGGTTTATAGCTGCGAGCTGGCCCGCTTCTGAGCGATTAGTCGCCTAGTTACTCGGTCGAAACGCCGCAGTAATAGCACAGAGGCGGTAAAAAGCCCGGCTAGGAAGCCTGCCCATACGCCATTTGCGCCCAGCGGCAGCCATTGCGAACATACGTAGCCAATCGGTATGGAAATGAGCCAATGCGCTATGAAGGCTATCAAGGCGGGGCGGTTTACGTCGGACAGGCCGCGCAACGCATTGATGGCGATAACCTGCACGCCGTCGAAGAGTTGAAAGACGGCGGCAATGAGCATAAACGTGGCGGCAATGCGGATTACTTCGGTATCGGTAGTGTGCAGAGCAGGCAGCCATTGATATCCTATTACGAACAATAGGGCGCATACTAGCATAAACATTAGCCCCAAATGCAGCCCGGCAAAGGCTACGGTGCGTATTTGCTGGTAATTTTTTAGCCCCATCTGCGTGCCGACCCGAATCATAGTGGCAGAAGCTATCCCGCTCGACATCAAGAAAGTCAGCGAAGCCAAATTGAGCGCAATTTGGTGCGCAGCCAACTCCGTTTTGCCAATCCACCCTACCATGATAGCCCCCATGGCAAAGGCACTTACCTCTACAATAAACTGAAAGCCAATGGGTAAACTTATTTTGGCTATCTCCCAAAGCTTTTCCAACTCGATGCGCAGTTTCATCCATTCGGGGCGATAGGCGCGGAACGGCTTAGCGTACACCACATACGCCAACATGGCCGCTGCCATCGCAACCCGCGACCACAAAGTCGCCCAGCCTGCACCTACTAAGCCCATCGCTTCAAAGCCGCCTTTTCCATAAATAAGTAAGTAGTTTAACACGATATTGATTACATTGGCAGCAATGGTGAATAGCATGGCAGGCCGTACTGACTCTAGCCCTTCCGTCCACTGTTTTAGCGTAAAAAACAGCATGAGTGGCAACAAAGAAAAAACAAGCAACTGGTAATAGGGTATGGCTTTGGTTACTACGTCGGGTTCTTGCCCCATGTAAGGTAAGGCGTAGGTAAGCCCCCACGAAATAGCAAAAAGGACGATGGAAAGCAGTCCGTTCAGCACGAGGCTGTGCCGAAGGAGTTTGCCCGCTTTAGCCGTGTGGTCTGCATCGCCGAAGGTTGCCCCCGTGAGCGGTGTGATACCGAAAGAAAAGCCCATTCCGAAAATCATGATGATAAAGAACACGCTGAGGGAAAAGGCCGCACCGGCTAGCGAGACGGTATCCACGTGGCCAATCATGGCATTATCTACAATTTGCGTAAGCGCCTGCCCTGCCTGCGAGATAATCAGCGGCAGCGCAATTTTGATGTGCAAACGGTAGTGAGGCAAATATTTTTTGTGCCACGGAGCTTTGAACGAGTAACTCATGCGAAAGAAAGATTTAGTGAGCCATACATCGGCGCGTTGCAAAGCTAGCAGGTAGTGCGTAACGAAAAGATAAATCGGCAGATAAGTGCGCATTCCGCCGTAAAATTTGTACCTTAGCTGTTGTGGTAGCCAAAACATTCGCCGTTTTATGCGCAAAGGTTTTTTAAAATTGTACATACGCTTGCTTCGGTTTCGCCTGCAACGCTACCTGAAACGCCCACACCAAGGTGCCGCCAAATGGGTCGCGAGGGGTATCTCGTGGAGCTATCAGTTTGTTACGCTGCTCAAGTTGGCACTGCGCGAGTTTGTCCGCGACGATGCCTTTCGGCACGGAGCGGCACTTTCGTACTACACCATCTTTTCTCTCCCTCCTATCCTGATTATCCTCATCTCAGGGCTAGGCTTTTTTTTGGGTGAAGAAGACGTGCAACAAAAACTTATGAAGCAAATTGGCGAACTTTTCGGAGCGCAAGGGCAGCGGCAGCTCGCCTACGTCATCGAGCATTTCCACAACAACCAGAACTCGTCTATCAGCGCGACGGTGGGGCTTATCACGCTGTTTTTTACCTCTACGGCTTTATTTTACACCCTGCAAAGTTCTCTGAATACATTTTGGAAAGTGCCCTATCACCTCCAAAAAAAGGGGCTAATTGCTGTAATAAAAGACCGCCTGCTTGCCTTCGCCATGGTTGTTTCGCTCGGTGCCTTTCAGCTCATCTCCATCTTTGCGCAGTTCGTGCTTGCCGGCGTTGAGCGGATTGTGGCCTCGTACCTCCCCGATTTTCTGAGCATCACCAACCTGTTCTTGTACATCAATATGGGCGTATCGTTGGCGATTACTGTCGTGCTTTTTGCCGTGATTTTCAAGTACTTACCTGCCGCCGCTGTCTCGTGGCGCGATGTGTGGGTTGGCTCGCTGTTTACCATGGTGCTCTTTCTAATAGGCAAGCAATTTATTGGGTGGTATATCCAAAACATGCAACCGGGCCTAACCTACGGAGCTGCCGGCTCGCTCATTGTCATTTTGTTGTGGGTATTTTATTCCTCGCAAATTCTATTTTTGGGGGCTGAATTTACCTACGTCTATTCCAAGCGACACGGAAAAGATATTGTGCCCAACGAATTGCTCAGACGGCAAAAAAAGCAAGAGCAACTCGCCGAAACGGAAACACCTTAGCTGGCACCGTCTTTCAAAACTTCCCCCCTTAAAAACGCGTTTTTTTGTATGACACCTCAAGGTGTGTTTGTTTGCAGTCTATGGAAGAGTACCAAAAAGGCGAATGCGTATATATTCTCAAGTCGGGAAAGAAAATGTATAAAATTGGACGCTCGGAGAACCTCGAGGAGCGCGTAGGGGCGTATCGCACGCATTTGCCTACCTTTTTCGAGGTGGTTCGGCAGTACATGGCTCAAAATGCCGACGACTTGGAAAAAGGGCTACACGCCATCTTTCAGCATAAAAAAGTAAAGGGCGAGTGGTTTAAAATGCGCAAAGACGACCTGCAAATTTGCGACAACGTAGTACAGAGCTACGCCTTTCGCACACTCGAAGGCGACACGCCAAAAAGTAAGCGCACACCGCTGTTTTTTTCCGACCACCCCCTGCTCGATGCCTACCGAGCGAACCTAAAGTACCTCTCTGACTACGCCGAAGTAGTGCGCCAAATTGAGCTGGGCATGAGCGTAAAAGAGATTGTAGAGTGGCACCATGGCGAAGTAAGTCCCACCACCATCCGTACCGTGCGGCAGTTGCTCAAAGAACGCACGCCCAACGCCGAGTTTGTCATGCAATGGCCGTTTCTTATCAACGATTTGGCCGGAGGACTTACCGTGCAGCAAATTGTAACCAAATACAAGGGGACGGTCAACGCAAGCATCGTGCAAACCATTCGGCGGATTTTGCGGCACATGGAGCTAGGTAGCTAAAAAATATCCTCTACGCTGCCCTAAAAGTCGGCTTAGCACAGCAGGCTTTCAGTTATTCACAAAAAAATAACTGTTTTTTTACAAAAAAACGTCTTTGAATTAAACTTATCGAAAAATAACCGGTCTAACAGAATATCATCAAAAAAATAAATAATTATGATAACGTTAGATTTTCAAGCATTGTGGAAAGTAAGTGGCAGGGTCTTACTAGTTTCGGCGGTAATTTTATGTAGTTGCAGTAAGACGGAAGAAGATAGCGTAGTACCGACTTCAGAAGCCCTGACTTAACTCGTTTACCTTTTGGAGGCAATGCACCTACAAACATTTTAATTCGAAATCAGGGTTCTCCTAATCCCGATTTTCGCTCGCTTTGGCTCTGTGGACTTCCTACAAACGGAGCAGGTGCTCACAAAGCACGTGATTGGACAAATGCAGACGGCACATGGGATTATACCAAAAAACCTCAGGTAGCAGGAAATGTACTTTGGGATAGCAAGCTGAGTGTTACGTTGGATGGTAGCGGAAATCGTATCATTACCGGCAACGCTTTGCCTAACCACCCTGCGGGCATTTTCCCAATACTACCCGGTACGGTTCCCTACCAATATGATGGTAATCCCAATATTATTTCGGAGCATGTGGTAAGCTATCGGCTTCCTGCAATGCCACAAATTGCACCAAGTCCGAGTTGGTAGGTTTTGGGCCTGCGGGAATTTCCCTTACGGGTAGTGCTATTTATCATGGAGCGTCAACGCTGGGAACCGATGCAGCCGCCCATGAAATGTTGGATAGATTTGGAGGTCATACGGATGGCACGGAACGGTATCATTATCATTTTCCAGCTCAAGACCTTCAAGACCATATTCACCCGCACGAACATGGCGCGCACTCCGCAATCATGGGCTATATGATAGATGGATTTGGAATTTATGGCCCTTACGGAGAAGAGGGAGAACTCTTGACCTCGGCAGATTTAGACGAGTGCCACGGACATACACACCCTGTTCTTTGGGATGGGCAAATGATAAATCTATATCACTATCATTGGACATACGACTTTCTGTACAATATTGGCTGTTACAAAGGCACACCACAATAAAATTTTAATAAAAAATATCATGCTAAAATTTAATTATTTACTAGCAATCCTTGTCGGTTTCGTCGCTATTACTTCTTGTACGAAAGGCGAGGATACCACCGTACTCCCCACCCCCGAAGACCGCCCGAACCAGCAATTCTCACTTTAGACGATTTATTTGGTA
>CAYUJH010000100.1:0-7395 GCA_964444995.1 uncultured Roseobacteraceae bacterium
CGATAAGGATTGCGTGATAAACCTTGGGAAAAAACACAGCGTTGTTGCCTGAAAAGTTCTTCCATAAGGATAAAACACATTGTTCACGTGCGAGTCAGACACACATGAGTTCACTATTCCTCTTCGATGCTCCTCAGCGGCTGCCCATGCCCGATGCGGAGGTAACGTATTTCCCAGCTTTTTTTAACGAGGACGAAGCCAACGCCCTCTCCGACGCACTACTGCAGCAAATCGTGTGGGAGCAGCGCCAAGTGGTGTTGTTTGGCAAGCCGATTGACCAGCCACGCCTCACGGCTTTTTATGGCGACGCAGACATTTCCTATACCTATTCGGGGCTTACTTGGCAGCCCACGTCCTGGAACACCCCCCTGCTGCGCATCAAACATAAGGTAGAAGCGGCAAGCGGCACCACGTTCACGAGCGTACTGCTGAACCTATATCGCACCGGCAACGATAGCATGGGCTGGCACAGCGACGACGAGCGCGCACAAGGACCCGCGCCTACGATAGCCTCTGTGAGTTTCGGAGCTTTGCGGAAGTTCGCTTTCCGCCATCGAAAAGACAAGCAACTTCGGTACGACATACAGCTCGGACACGGCAGTTTACTGCTCATGCAAGGGGATACGCAGGCAAACTGGCAGCATCAGCTCCCCAAAACAATGCGCGTACAAGCTCCGCGCATTAATCTTACCTTTCGCCGCTACCTTTTTTCCTCGTAAGAGAAAAGCACACACAAACACACTGAAGGGTATAAAACACTGTAAATCAGCAAAATGAATTACTTTTATTTCTTAAATCATCCAAATTTTGCTATAATTTGGTAAAAGTTAAGTAACTTTAGCGGGTTGTATATGACCATACGATGAACAATCTTTTTCTTTGGATATGCTTTAGACTACTTAACCTAACCTAACAAAAGCCATGTTATATTTTCTTGTATTTGCTATCCCCTTTGTGGTGGCCGTGCTGTATCTGAGCCGCCGCAACCGCCTCGTCAAAGAGAAATACGAACTTCTTTTGAGCCGCCTGACCCTTACCCTACGCCAACTGCCAGCCGATGCGCAGCCCGACCTTACTGCCTTAAAAGTCGAAGGGGTACTTTCTTACGAAGACATCAAGCGTTTGGAGCGCCACGTAAACCAAGTGAACCGCAGTCTGCACATCCACGGTACGCGAGTCATTTCCAACACCTTCAACTCGCGATGGAAACAACTGCTGTTCATCGAAGAGAAAATCCGCACCATCGAAAAAACGCTTTCCAACCAGCACATGCGCACGGAATAACCTACACTGCGCAGTGCTCTTTGTGCGCAAAAGCGGGGAAAATGGGAAATCGTACGTAACTTGCCACCAAGTTCATTCTGTTCATTTTTCCTTCTTTTGTTGGCATGACCGAAAAAAAACTTTTCCTTCTCGACGCAATGGCGCTTATCTACCGCGCCCACTTTGCTTTTAGCAAAACCCCACGTATCAACTCCAAGGGCATGAACACCGGTGCGGTGTTGGGCTTCGTCAATACGCTGTGGGAAATCATCAGTCAGCAAAAACCTACCCATATTGGGGTGGCGTTCGATACCGCCGCCCCTACCTTTCGGCACGTGCAGTTCGAGGCCTACAAGGCCAATCGCGACGCGCAACCCGAAGAAATTCAGCTCGCCATACCGCTCATTAAAGACATCGTCCGCGCCTTTCGGATGCCAGTGCTAGAACGCGACGGCTACGAAGCCGACGACGTAATTGGCACGCTGGCCAAAAAGGCAGCCCAAGAGGGCTTCGAGGTATTCATGATGACTCCCGACAAAGACTACGGGCAGTTGGTCGAGGAGCGGATTTTTTTGTACAAACCCGCCTTTATGGGCAATGCCGTAGAAGTAATGGGCGTGCCCGAAGTGCTGGCCAAGTGGGATATTGCCCGCGTAGCACAGGTAACAGATATGCTTGGTTTACAGGGCGATGCGGTGGACAACATTCCCGGTATTCCGGGGATTGGCCCGAAAACGGCCGCTAAATTGCTTGCCCAATACGATACGGTCGAGAATCTGGTCGCTCATGCGCACGAACTAAAGGGCAAGCAGCGCGAAAACGTGGAAACCTTCGGGCAACAGGGCATCCTTTCCAAACAACTTGCGACGATTGACATCAACGTGCCTATAGACTTCGCGGCAGACACATTTGCGTACACCGGCTTCGACCAAGCCGCGCTGCAACCTATCTTCGAGGAGCTGGAGTTCCGGACGCTGGCGCGTAGGCTGTTTGAAACTGAACCCTCTAGCAAGCCCGAAACGCGCACAGCAAAAAGTACTTCCCCACAACAGACTTCACTTTTTGAACTACAAACAGCTTCGGTAGTGCCCAACGCACCCGAAACTTTCCGTACGCTCGATACTACACCGCACCGTTACTACGTCGTTAGCACGCCCGAAGAGCGTGCTTCCCTGCGACATTTTCTAGCCTTACAACCTACGTTTTGTTTCGATACTGAGACAACTTCGACCGATGCACACGAAGCCGAACTGGTGGGCATTGCCTTTGCCTATGTAGCCGGCGAGGCTTTTTATGTCCCGGTACCAGCCGAACGCGCGGCGGCACGCGCACTCGTGCAGGAGTTTAGCGAACTTTTCGCCACCGCGCACATCGCCAAAATCGGCCAGAATTTAAAATACGATATATTGGTGTTAGAAAATTATGGTATTGAGATAAAAGGCCCGCTGCGCGATACCATGATTGCTCACTACCTCGCCTTCCCCGACCTACGACACGGCATGGATAGCATGGCGGAAACGCATTTGGCATACAAGCCGGTACCTATCGAGTCGTTGATTGGGAAAAAGGGCAAGGGGCAAGGCTCTATGCGCGACGTCCCCTCCGCACAGGTCGCCGAGTACGCCGGCGAAGATGCCGACATTACGCTGCAACTCTGGCAGGTACTGGAGCGCGAAATTGAAGAAAGGGGCTTGCAAACGCTTTTTTATGAGATAGAAATGCCCCTGATGCAGGTCTTGGCGGCTATGGAGCAGCAAGGAGTCGCGCTCGATACGCCTGCGCTCTCGCAATATTCGCAGGTGCTTGAACAAGAAATAGCCCGCGCCGAAGAGGTAGTGTACGCCCATGCCGGCGAGGTGTTTAACATTGGCTCGCCCAAGCAACTCGGCGAAATCTTGTTCGACAAATTGCAACTTATCGAAAAGCCAAAAAAAACCAAAACGGGGCAATACGCTACGGGCGAAGAAGTGCTCGTTTCCCTCGCTGCACAGCACGAGATTGTTCGCAATATACTAACGTACAGGCAGTTGCAAAAGTTAAAGTCCACCTACGTGGATGCACTACCTAAGCTGGTGAGCGCGAAAGACGGGCGGGTGCATACCTCGTACAACCAAACGGTAACGGTAACGGGCCGGCTGAGTTCTACCAACCCAAACTTGCAAAACATTCCGATAAAAACCGAGCAAGGGCGCGAAATTCGCAAGGCGTTTATCCCACGCAGTGCAGATTTTGTACTGCTTGCCGCCGACTACTCGCAGGTGGAGCTGCGCATTTTGGCAGCCTTTAGCCAAGACCCTACGATGGTGCAGGCATTCCGCGAGGGGCGCGACATCCACGCGGCTACGGCTGCCAAGATTTTCCGCGTACCCCTCGAAGCGGTGGACTCCGAAATGCGCCGACGGGCAAAAACTGCGAACTTTGGCATTATTTACGGCGTTTCGGCGCACGGACTTTCTGAGCAGTTGCATATTTCGCGCAAGGAGGCGGGGGAAATTATCAACGCGTATTTTGAGGAGTTTTCCACCATTAAGCAGTACATGGACGGGGTAGTGAATTTCGCCCGCGAACATGGCTACGTGGAGACGATTATGAAGCGGCGACGTTATCTGCCAAATATCAACTCCCGAAATTTTACGCAGCGCGGCTTCGACGAGCGCAACGCAGTGAACACGCCAATTCAAGGCAGTGCGGCCGACATCATCAAAAAGGCGATGGTTGAAATTCACGCGTGGATGCAAACGGCCAATTTGCGTGCGCGCCTACTCATGCAAGTGCACGACGAACTGGTGTTCGACGTGCACCGCGAAGAGGTTGAATTGCTCAAAGAAAAAGTGGCTCAACTTATGGAAAATGCTGCGTCGCTTGCCGTACCGCTCAAGGTAGAAATTGGCACAGGCCAAAATTGGCTAGAAGCCCATTGAGCATAGGTAAAAGCATGAAGTTGGCAGAGGGTCTTCTGTTTGGCAACCGCTCGTAAAAAGTACCGCACAGAGAGCCGTAAAGAAAAGTTGCCTATAAAGCCTTGTGCGAGCCATCACAGAAAGGAGCATTTTTAGAGTGTTTGCAACCGCACCAAAAAACTTTTTTATCTTCTTCGATTTCCGTGGCTATGGGCGCAATGCCGGTACCTTTGTGCGAGCCGTCGCAATACGGTTGTTTGCTACTCTTTCCGCAAGCGCACCAGTGGTACTTTCCTGCTTTTACGTCGAGTGCGAAAGGAGTTTTGCTAGCAATTTCTGGAGTTTCCATGTCTATATTTTTTTTGGTGGGAAAATCTTTTACACCGAGCCTGTACTACTTTGTACGCTCGTATATCAAAGAAACCTACGCCCCTCTTTAAGAGTTTACAAAATACCTAATTTGAATTTATACTGAATACAAGCAGGAGTATATGTGGTGTTATTTGTTTTTAACGTAGTACTTTGCAGGAAGAAAAAGCCGCACGTGCGGCCAAAATCTGTACCTAACTATACCGAGAGTACGCTATCCCCAACATTTTATGGCAAGTCTTTTCTTACTTTTTTCCCACAACCTTACGCCCGAACAGCAAACCGACGCGCTGCAAAGCTTGGGCGTGCAGCAGTTTCACCCGCTCCCTGCCGATTTGCAGGCGCGTTTTAGCAACGTGCCTCCCGAGCTCGACGACCTCCACCCCTACGCAGAGCCGCTCTGCGATTGGCTAAAGACCCACGCCCACGCTGGCGATTTCGCGCTTGTGCAGGGCGACTTCGGACTGGTGTTTCTCTTGGTGCGTTATTGCCAGCAAATAGGCGTTACGCCAGTATATGCCACCACCGAGCGGCAATCGTTAGAGGTACAACAGGCCGATGGTTCTATCGTTACGCAGCGCGTATTTCGGCATAAAAAGTTTCGGACTTATACCGTCTAGCCATCTACGTTCCAATGTATTGTTCGTAAAAAAAACCGCACGAATTGTACAATTCGTGCGGTTTGTATGAGTTGTCTGGCTTATAAAAACGAGTTTTTTGTTATTTGAGCACCACTTTTCGGCGTGCGCTTTTGCCCTCGGCGTGTATTTCGAGCACGTACATTCCTTTGGGGAACGCCGATAGGTCGAGCTGATACGCCGTAGCCGTGCGCACAGCAGGTACGACCGTGCGGTACAGCGTACGGCCAGCTAGGTCGGTTAGGCGCAGTTGCCAACCTGCCGTAGGTGGTGCGGGTAGCCATACCGAAAGAAGTCCGTTCGTAGGGTTAGGGTACACGCTCACCGACGCAAACATGGGGTCTTCGCCCAAACTCGTAACTTCCCCTTCTTGCACCTCCACAAAAATATCGGCGCCTCCTTCGGCCTTGCCGCGCCGCGAGCCGTCGGCGTTGCGGAACACCATGCCTAGGCGATAGACCCGCGTACCGACTGGCACGTTGTAGTAACTGCGCGGTGTGAGGGTAATTTGCCATTTGTTGGTTTCGCCGGCTACGCGGGTCATCTGCCCAACGCCGTCATCTTGCCCCCAGTTGCCTACTACGTTGGTCCAACTCGTGGAAGCTGGGCCTTGGGTAACAATGCCGCTGTGCATATATACCTTCTCGGCACCAACAAGGCCGGGCGTACCGTCCACATCGGCGACCGTTGCATCGAAAACCACCGTGAGAGCATCGTCCACGATGAAGGGGCTGGGGTTTACCGTTACCACCTTGCCTTCGGGCTGCACATTCACGAAAATCAGCTCGCCGCCGAAGCCCCTGCCTACGTTTGTGCCTTGCTCGTCGCGGAAATACATGCCAATTCGGAAAATTTGCGTGCCTTCGGCGACGGAAAAATACGTGTTAGGCGTAAGGGTGATTTCCCAGAGTGTGTTCGTGCCACTGACCTTCCGCAACTCACCCACCGGCGTAGTTTCCCCAACGATATTTTGCAGCGTAGTGCCGGTGGGGGAGTTGGTAACAACGCCGGCCACCATAAACACTTTTTCGGCATTGAGCAGCCCCGCAGTGCCGGCAGGGTTTGCTGCGCTGGCATCGAAGGTGAGCGTTACGGCTTGGTTGGCGCGAAACGGCGAGGGATTTGCCGTAACAATGGGCTTAAATACATTGAGCAGCCCATTTTCGGGAAACGCAACCGGCTTGCTAGTAAAGAGTTTGAACTCACCGGGGGCGAGGGTGAACTCCTGCGCGGCCGTCGCTACGTCGAGCGTGCTGCCCCCTTCAAAGAAACTGTACCACGTGCCCGTTTTGGGGAAGGTGGTGCTGCCAGTGCCGCTCGACGTGCCAAAATTTCCGACTATGACCACGTCGAGGTCGGGGTGTGTAAGGCGGATTTCGCGGAGCTTGCCGTTCGGAGTCCATTGGAAATTTTCAATCTTGAACACCTGCTTGTAGCTATTGCGTAAATTGAGCAGCGCAGCGATGGTTTTGTAGAGTTTCACGCGCTCGGGGTCTTGGTGGTAGTTCAAGTTGAGCGGTGCGCCCCACGGAATGGGCTTGTTCGCCGTGCGGCAGTCGGAGCGGACGGTGCTGCCGTCGGGCGGGCAGGCGTTGATGGAATAATCGTAGCCTAATTCGCCAAATTGCCAGAGCATTTTCGGACCGGGCACAGTGAATAAAAAGGCTGCCCCTAGCTTCTTGCGTTCGAGCGCAAGGATAGGGTCTTTGATGTCGTAGCCTCCTTCGCTGCGGCCTTCTTGCTTATTTATCAGCACGATGCGCTCTTCGTCGTGGCTTTCCATGTAGCTCACCAAATGCTCCTTTGCCCAGCCGCGTGCGCGCCCCGTAGTGCTTGCCACGCTGCGGTTTTCGTTGCCTTTTAGGGCATCGGCATAGTCGAAATGCAGGTTGCCCCAAAGCATCATGCCGTATTCGGCCAGCTCAATTTCCTCGTCGTTGGCGGCGAAGTGCTCTAACATCACATACGCCTGCGGGTCGTACGCCCAAATCACGTCGGCCATGCGTTTGAGCAGCGCAATGCGCGATTCGTCGCGGGCACTCCATGCCCCCACATTGTTGAGGTTATCGCGCTGCGTGAACCCCTTCGAGAGGTCGAACCGATAGCCATCGAAATGAAATTCGTCCAGCCAGTAGGCGATATTGGCCAGCAAAAACTGCTGCACCTCCCGCTTGCCGTAGTTGAAGAGCTTGGAGTCCCAAGCGCTGTGCTCCCCGCGCCCGCCG
>CAYUJH010000101.1:0-7377 GCA_964444995.1 uncultured Roseobacteraceae bacterium
GGTACAGAATCCCGTAGCGGGCGACCGCTATTTTTGGGAAATAACAGGCGGCGAGCTTGTGGAAAACGGAGGTACTTTTGCCGTAGTGCGGTGGGGCGCAGCAAACCGCAACGCGCAGGTGCGCCTCGTCCCTCAAAACGCACTCGGCTGCTTTGGCGACACGGTAACGCTTCCCGTCCGCATTAGTCCTATTTTGCCCACAGCCACCCCCGCCGGCCCTACGAACGTCTGCTTCAACGAGGCGCAGCACGTGGTCTATCGCGTGCCCGAAACTGTAGGCTATGCCTACCAATGGCGCGTAGAAGGGGGAGAGATTTTAGAAGGAAACGGTAGCCCCGAAATTGCCGTGCGCTGGTTGGCAGCCGGCGAAGGTACAGTCCAACTTTTGGCTTCCAATATCATCGACACGCTTTGTTTTGCCCCTTCCGACGTGTTAAAGGTGCGCATTAAACCGCCACTTTCTGTGGCACTCGGCTTCGTGAGCGTGTCGCATTCGCTCGAAGAAGATAACACCCTAGAAGTAAGCTGGGAGGTAAGCAACGTAGCCGCCGATACGCTGCAATTCGCGCTCGAACGCCGCCGCCTTGCGCCCGATACCTCTGCCTACGAACCTGTGCCCCTACCCTTTGCATGGCAGCGCAACCAAACGCGTTACCTCCTCACCGACCGCGTGGCAAACACCGCGCAAGAAGTCTATGCGTACCGCTTGGTGGTAACAAGTGAGTGCGGCGAAACCCTGCAAGCCGTACCGCACCAAAGTTTGCTCCTGCGCTCCGTAGTTGCCGACGAAAAAGAGGAAGAAATTACCCTCGCATGGAGCGAGTACGTAGGCTGGCAGCGCGGCGTGCAGACCTATGAAGTCCGGCGACAAACCGAAAACGAAACCAGCCCTCAATGGCTCGAAAGCCGCAACGCCCAGCAACTGATACGCCGCGATACACGGGCAGGTTTTGAGCATTGTTACAGGATAGCTGCGCTTGAGCAGGGCGGAGATGCGGTGGCGTGGTCGAACGAGGTGTGCGTAACCTTGCAGCACAACATCACGATTGGCAACGTGTTCACCCCCAACGGCGATGGCTACAACGACACGTTTTTCATCATCAAACTTGAAATGTACCCCCAAAATTTGTTCCGCGTGTATAATCGTTGGGGGCAAGAAGTCTATCGGCGCGAAGGCTACCAAAACGATTGGGACGGGACGGTAAAAGGGCAACCTCTACCCACTGGCACGTACTTTTTTGAACTGCAACTGCGCAGCGAACGCGCTAGCCTACCGATAATCAAAGGACCGGTGAGCATTTTGCGGTAAAAGTGGTCGTTTTCGGTCAATCTGTCTGAAAAACGGACGTATTTTATTCTACACGTTTTGACGACTCTATGGGTGTGAAGTCCTGCAAAAGAGCGTCTTACTCCCAAATGACTCAAAATTGTTGTAACTTTCCAGAATCTTCACCTTTACACCTTTTAAAAACATGAAAAAACAACTTCTTTTCGTGCTAGGCAGTCTTCTGATAGCTGGCAGCACATTCGCGCAGTCTGAAAAAACGTCAAACAAAAACAAGGAGCAAACAAAAACGCGTGTGTATGTGGTAAAAAGCGATAGCACGCACCTCGGCGAAGCATTGGCCGAAGTAGTTCGAGAACTCAGCATCAACATAGAGCGGGCGGTAGAAAATCTTGGCAACACCATAGAATTAACATGGAACGGCGAAGAAAATCTTACCAACTCGGCACGTGCCAAGCAAGAGCAGGCAGATTGGGAAGGTCTTGGCGACCGCATCGCTGCTCAAGTAGAGTCGTTCGTTAACAACATGGACATACACATTACCCCACACGATCTTGAAGAATTTGCTAAACAAAGTTTTGAGTGGGACGGAGAGAAAAAAACAGGGCAGGACATTCTCGAC
The DNA here is from genome assembly GCA_964444995.1 of uncultured Roseobacteraceae bacterium. GTDB lineage: Bacteria > Bacteroidota > Bacteroidia > Cytophagales > Flammeovirgaceae > CAYUJH01. The sequence goes on from CAYUJH010000101.1 coordinate 1,908, forward strand.
GAAATTGAGCGCGAACATGGCTCAAAAGTAAAGACCTTAGAGCATGTGCGTATCAAAGTTCGCGAACATGCGGTAAGTATCCACCTAAAAGCTGTACTTGAGAACGGAAAACGTATCGAACAGAAACAAGCCTATTCACGGAAAGTGAAGGAGTAAAGTCCTTTGAAAAGGAGTGTTGCAAACGTTTCGACGCACTATCTTTTCTTTTTTAGTAAGGATTTTGTAGATTTGCGTCCGTTTTCAAAAATTCACATTAATAAATAATACATTACGTATATGATTCAAGTAACGGTAAAAGATAACGAAACCATCGACCGCGCCCTCAAACGCTTCAAGAAGAAATTTGAAAGAACCAAAGTGTTGAGAGAGATTCGTTCGCGCGGATACTTTGAGAAGCCTTCTGTATCGAAAAGAAACGCTCGTATCAAGGCTGCGTACAAACAAAAAATGTACGCGAAAGACAACTTCTAGGAGAGCGCGGTGGGCAGATGTTGCCGCTTACTTGCTCTGTATATTCTTCCCCATTCCCAAGGCAAATGGGCAAAGTGGTCGGTGTGTAAAACGCCGGCCTTTTTTTGTTTAGCCGCTGCGCTTCTTTCGGGCAAAAGGCCTACAAGCAGGCGAATACTCCTTCTTTTTCCAAAAAAAATGAAAATAATGACCCAAGTCCTTGCAGTTCTCTGGAAGTAGTATTAAATTATTGTTACAAAATCGGTGATAGCTCGTGCAGCTTCTTTTATTCGAGCTAAAAAGCTGATTTTCAAGCAATTAATACCTTAACTTCTATACATAACTTAACTTACTATCATGCAAGCCTTCCTCGGTCAGTTCGCAGATTACTTGCGCCACGAGCAGCAACTCAGCCCCCACACCGTGCGCGCTTATACCGACGACCTCTGTGCGTTTGCTTCTTTTCTACAAACGCATTCGGCCGAAGAAATTCAGTGGGAAGCCTGCACCCGCGACGACCTCCGCGCTTGGGTACTCAGCCTCATGGAAGCGAGGCGCAACCCCAAAACGGTCAACCGCAAGCTGGCTGCCGTGCAGGCATTTTACCGCTTCTTAGAAGCTACCGAGCAGGAAATTGAACCACTAAAGCGCGTAAAAGCACTTAAAACAAGTAAGATACTGCCCATATTCGTAAAACAAAGCGAAATAGCCGGCCTGCTCGACCCCACCCTCTACCCTGCTACTCCTAAAGGGCTGCGCGACCGCCTCGTGATAGAGTTACTGTATGGCACCGGTCTGCGCGCTTCCGAGTTGCGTAGCCTTACACTTGCACATTTCTCTTACAATTTCGATACAATCAAAGTACTTGGCAAGGGCAAACGCGAACGCATTGTGCCGCTGCACACGCCGCTGCAAGCACTTATCCGCGAACATGTTGCGGCCTCTCCGCCTACGCCCTACCTCATCCAAACCCCCAAAGGCAAACAGGCGTATCCTATGTTTGTCTATCGCATTGTGCGGCACTATCTGCAACTGGCAACTTCTGCCGAACGCGCCAGCCCACACACCCTGCGGCACACGTTCGCCACGCACCTGCTCGAAGCCGGCGCAAATCTGAAAAGTATCCAAGACCTGCTAGGGCATCAGTCGTTAGCAGCTACTCAACATTACACACACATCTCTTTAGAACACATGAAGCACACCTTTAAAAAATCACATCCGCGCTCGTGAATATGCGTATATCACCGTATATTTACAGGCAAACTTCGATTTTTTTAAAGTGTTTATAAGCAATTTTTCACCTAAAATTATTCTAGTATGAAACTCCAAATGCATTCCATCCATTTCGACGCAGACCAAAAGCTACTCGAATTCATCCAGAAAAAAGTAGATAAATTGGAAACCTTCTACGACCGTTTTATCGACGGCGAGGTGTTTCTGAAAATAGAAAAAGGAGAACACAGCCGCGAGAATAAACTCGTTGAGATTAAACTAAGTATCCCCGGTGGCAGTATTTTCGCCAAAGAAACCTCTACCTCCTTCGAAGCCGGCACCGATGCAGCCGTAGAGTCTTTACGCCGACAAATCAAAAAACATAAAGAAAAAGTAGTAGATACTAAATAACATATAGAGCCTATTGTAGAAAAGGCTGCCTTGCAAAAGGTGGCCTTTTTTTGTGCGTTGGCACGCCGCCAATGCTATCCAAAAATTTACCTACTTTTGTTGCATGGGAATTAAATCATTTTTAGCCAAGCCCGCCGCTGCTTGGTTGGCATGGCAACAGCAAACATGGGCGAGCCGTGCCGAAGTCGCGCAACAGACTACGTTCAAGCACCTGCTACGCATGGCTGCCGCTACGGAGTTTGGCAAAGAACACCGGTTTGCAGACATCCGCACACACGCCGACTTTGCCGAAGCTGTTCCTATCCGCGACTACGAGGCGCTGCGCCCCTACATCGACCGCATCATAGAAGGCAATGCGCATGTGCTTTGGCCGGGGCGACCGCGTTATTTTGCCAAAACCTCCGGGACTACGTCGGGCGTAAAGTACATTCCCTTAACCAACGAGTCGGTGCCGTACCACTTCAATTCGGCGCGGAATGCGGTTTTTTCGTACGTGCACGAGACTGGCAACGCCGCCTTCCTCGACCACAGGCTCATTTTCCTTTCAGGCAGCCCCGAAATGACCCAAACGGGGGGCATCCTCACAGGCCGACTTTCAGGCATTAGCAACCACCTCATTCCTGCGTATTTTCGCAGCAATCAACTGCCTTCCTACGCCACAAACTGCATAGAAGATTGGGAAGAAAAACTCGAAAAAATCATTGAAGAAACACTGTACGCTCGTATGAGCCTTATTTCGGGCATTCCCCCTTGGGTGCAGATGTATTTCGACCGCTTGATAGAAAAAACAGGCAAGCCGATTAAAGATATTTTCCCCGACTTTTCCGTCTTTGTCTATGGAGGCGTAAACTTTGAACCCTACCGCGAAAAACTCTACGATTCTATCGGCAAGCATATAGACTCTATCGAAACGTATCCGTCCTCGGAGGGCTTTATCGCCTATCAAGACACGCAACAGGCTGAAGGTATGCTGATGTTATTGAATCATGGTATTTTTTACGAGTTCGTGCCTGCCGAAGAGTTTTTCAACGAAAAACCTACGCGTCTTACCATCGAACAGGTAGAACTTGGCAAAAACTACGCGCTCATCATGAATACCAACGCGGGTCTGTGGGGCTATTCCATCGGCGATACCATTCAGTTTGTCTCCAAAAACCCGTACCGTATTTTGGTAACCGGACGCATAAAGCATTTTATTTCTGCCTTTGGCGAACATGTTATTGGCAAGGAGGTAGAAGAGAGCATGACGCACGCGCTCGCGCAACATCCCGAAGTGCGTATCAAAGAGTTTTCCGTCGCACCGCAGGTAAACCCACCCGAAGGGGGCACGCCCTACCACGAGTGGCTCATTGCCTTCGAGCAGCCTCCGCACGACCTTGCTGCCTTTGCCCAAACACTCGATGCCAAGCTCTGTGCGTTGAACATTTACTACGACGACCTGATTCGGGGGAAAATCCTGAAAACGCTGCAAATTACTGCCTTACAAGCCGATGCGTTTCAGTACTACATGAAATCTATCGGGAAATTAGGCGGGCAAAACAAAGTGCCGCGCCTTGCCAACGACCGCAGCATTGCCGACGCAATTCGGCAGTGGGCGCGTAAATAAACGTAGTTCTACTTGCAAACAGCCGTCGAGTTGCCCGTATTTCGGTCAGTTTCGAGCGAAATGTTGCTTGCCCGAAAGATAATGAACAGCCCCAAGGCGACAAACATCACAGGGTACAACTTGCGCATTTTTCCGCGTAGGTGCTTGTTGATAAACTTACCGGCAAAAGAGACAAACAAGAGTGCCGGCATGGTGCCTAGCCCAAAGATGAACATGTATAACATGCCATCGGGCAGGCTGCCGGTGGCCAACGCACCAGCCAAGCCCATATAAACCAAGCCGCAGGGGAGCAGCCCGTTAATTACACCAAGGGTAAAAAAAGTGGACTTGCCGCCTTTATTTAGATATTTGCCCAACATCTGCCGCAGTTGCTGCAACCAACTGTGCATACCGGGAATTTTGACGAGCAGGCGGTCGGGGTCAATCGCGAAAATGCCTGCTAAGATGAGAAAAACACCCAATACCCATGAGATATAGACCTGATAGCCAACCACCCAGACCAAACTTTGCCCCAGAAAGCCGACAATTGCGCCGAGCAATGCGTAGGTAAACGCACGGCCGAAGTTGTAGAGGAGGCGTTCTAAAATAGCTTGCCAGCGCACTCCCTGTCCGCCGTTGAGCGCGAGCGCGATAGGGCCGCACATGCCCAAACAGTGAAAGCTACCTAAAAAACCGGTAAGTAGTGCCGCAATGTACATAGTATTGTTCGTTCGTTAAGGGATGACCAGCGTTTGTTCGCTGTAAAAAGATTTTTGAGAGGGGTCGATCCATGTGATTTTTACCTTCCATAGTCCCGACTGCATTCGCAAGGCGTTGAACTGCCAAGCACGGGCTTCGTTGCCCTCAAGGGGTTGCTGAAAGTCCATGCGCGAGTCGGAAGGGCGGAAAAAGTGCACGTTTCCCTCGGCTACCTGCGTATCGGCAGGCAACGTGAGCAGCACGAGTTTTTCTTCGGCTAAGTAGCGCAAGGCTGGCTGCTCGGAAAGCGTAGCCACATTTTTTTGTTGTTCTATACGCTCCTGATACCGCGTTTCCTCGGCATAGTAGTCGTGCGAAACAAGGAACACTGGCTCTTGAAAAGCCGAATAGACTACGCCCAAGATGCTTAGGCAAAAAATGGTAAGGAAAATGGCAATGCCCGTACCCCAGTGAAATTTAATAGCCATAGTGGTTGTGATTTTAACTAAATGAATGAAGACGCTATGAAAAGATTCCGCCCAAGCGTTGAAGCTTGCGCGGAAAATCCTTGTTATCGGTTGCTTACCCCCGGCCCGGCGAAGGTTGTTTCTACGGTCTCTATCTTTCGGTCGCCTTCCCATACCTCAATCAAGACCTTGGTTTTGATGCCTGATAGCACACTACGTTCAAGTTCCAAGAAAAATGCGCCGTCTATTAGCCCCGAAGGTTTTAAGGTAAGGCGGTCGCCAATAACGATAATCTCGCCTTTTGGCTCTATGAGGCGCAAATCGAGCACCATCGCCTCGTTGCTTTTGTTGATGACCTGCACAGTGTAGAGGTTGCGGATATTGCCTTCGGGCGTAGTTTGGTACATCTGCCCGGGTGCGCGCAAAATGGTAGCCTCCACCACGGCACGGGAGGTAAGCATGTAGCCCAATACGCCCAACAAAACCAATAACACACCAGAGTAGGCATATATGCGTGGCGTAATGCGGAATTTTTGCCCTTTTTCTATTTCATGTTCCGATGCGTAGCGAATCAACCCACGCGGTTTTTCAATCTTGTCCATAATATCGTCGCAGGCATCGATACAGGCGGTGCAGTTAATGCACT
>CAYUJH010000102.1:0-7351 GCA_964444995.1 uncultured Roseobacteraceae bacterium
GCACCGTATTTTCCAACTCTTCCGGGAATTTAACTACCCATCTGACTACCGGCCAAGAATATGTAGTAAAAGCCTTTAAGTCGGGATATTTGGTGGACTGTCATTATGTTAAACTACCTCACGGCACGGTTCGGCAACTTTTTGAAACGCCTTTTGTGCTAAAAAAAGTCGGAAAAACGACCGCAAGTACCGAACTTCCTAACTCTTTGCAATACTACCGCTCTTGCGACAAAGGCTCGCGTACAGAATGACCGGCTAGGCAAAACTCGATGGTGCGTAGTCTGGTACGTAGTCGTATAATTAGTAATATAAGTCGCCTGCACCTTTGTTGGTAGTAGGAGGTAGTTCTTTGCCTCCGTTATTTGTCGAAAAACCAAAAAAAGCACCACAAATTCCCCCAATGATGTGGGCAAACTGCGAGACTCCATCATTTTTCCAAACGTTCATTACTTCTTGCCCCAAAAAAAGTACTACCACAAGCACAAACGTAAGCGGAATGCGCCCGCGCTGCGCGTTGACCACCGAGCTAAGCAAAATAAACATGAATACAATACCACTTGCCCCTAGCAAACCGGTAGAAAAAAGTACCACATTCAGAATACCGGTAACCAACGCCGTGAGAAACATCATCATCAAAAGCTGCCGTGAACCATACTTTTCCTCTAAAATAGGACCTAGCAGCAAGATAAACGTGAAATTACCCACTAGGTGCTCCCATCCTCCGTGCCCCATTGCGTGGGAAAAGAGCCGAAAATAATCTATGGGATTGCCCAAACTCATCGTCGGATAGACCGTAAACAAGGGCATAAGCTGCCCCACCATGAGTGGGTTCACCCCCAAAACGATCACACAAATTAGCGTATAGCTCAAAATAACAGGCGCGTTGTAATGAATTTTCATAGGACATTTGCTTTGGTTACTAGGGTAGTATTGTACGCAAGATAGTAACAGTACCGCTGAAATCCATATTTTTGTCCTTGTCCAACGTGCGATTATTGGTTATCTTTTAATTATATACCAAAGCGCATGAGGTTTGCGAAATTTTGGTCTCATAAATCACTCAAAATCAAGCAAATCAAATCATGTTAATCCTTAAATCACGTGAATCTTGGTATAAATCCGAGTAAATCAACTCTTAAGTATCTTGCAATGTACTAAACCCCGCCTATCTATGACACCCCTCGTTCCCTACAACCAAGCCCCCGAAGAGAGTCTGAAACGCATGGCTCTATTTGTCGGAAAAGCAAAGTATGCAGCCTATTTTATTTCGTTGGTAGGCCTTGCCTTGTGGGCAAGCCGCTTTCCCAGTAGCGACGCGTGGCTTACCATTGGGCTGCTCACGCTTAGTTTTTTGTTTCTCCTGCAAGTATTTACCCACAACTTCGACCCTAAACTGTACATGCCCTCCGTCTTTCAGGGAGTGGGGGTTAAACTTTTATCTATGTCGTTTTCGATTGCGGTGGTAGGGCTATTGTTCAAGCTCCTGCATTGGCCGGGTGCACAGGATATGCTTTCCGTCGGGCTGTTTGGCACATTAGGCGCAATGGGAATGTTATTGGCACTGAAAGCTCCACGTTTGGGTACGATACTTCCCGAAGTTATCGTCCTCGTTGTGTGTACCTTGGTACTTTGGTTGGCTACGCCCGTGCAAATTTTCTCTTTTCGCGAAGCCGAAGATCCAAAAGCTATTAAGTTATTCCGCAATATGCACGAAGACCCCGAAAATAGTGAAAAATACGAAGCCTTTCGGAGCTACATGGACGACCGCGCCAAGGGCATACGCAAGTTGCCTTTTGAACCCGAATAGCCTAGCATCTTTCTTTTCATAAAAAAACATACCGTATTTTTACTATTACCAAGCGATGAAACCTTCCGATACTCCCCAAGAAATTGTTTTTACCTTTTTAAAAGGCCTGCAAGCCCAAAACTCTAAGGAGTGGATGGATGCACACAAAGCCGACTATCAAGCGGCGCGCAATGCGTTTATTGGCATGGTAGAAGCACAAATCGTCCGTATAGCGGCTTGGCAGCCGAGTATTACCCACATCGCTGCAAAAGATTGCGTATTTCGCATCAACCGCGACGTGCGCTTTAGCCCCGACAAACGCCCGTATAAAGAGCATTTCGGAGCATTCATTGCCGAGGGTGGCCGGCACACCGAGTTTTCGGGTTACTACCTGCACCTTTCTCCCGGCGATACCTTCGCGGCAGGGGGAATCTATATGCCTCCTGCACCCCTACTCAAAAAAATTCGGCAGGAAATAGACTACAACGGCAGCGCGTTTCACGAAATCATGCAAGCACCTAGTTTCAAAGACTTTTTTGGTGAAATTTCGGGTGAAAAGTTGAAAACAGCCCCCAAAGGCTATCCCAAAGACCACCCCGAAATCGAACTGCTCAGGCTCAAGAGCTTTGTTGTGGTACGCAAATTTACCGACGAGGCTGCGCTGCAAGCAAACTTTGCAGACGAAGTTAGCAACACCTTCCGCGCTATGTATCCGTTGCATCAGCTCCTCGACCTCATCGCTAAACACGACGAAGACGAAACCCCCAAACTCCTTTAGCCCTCACTACTCGACATCGCTCCATCGGAACTTTATCCTTCGCCAAATTTATTCTTCATTCATGCCTCATCCATCCGCCGATACAACGCAAGAAATATCTCTTTTACGCACATTTGCCCATGCAAGCGGCAAGGCAGTTTGGCTGCTCCGTGCAAACGCCGATGTACTATTTTTTTCGGAAAACACCCCGACGTGCTGGGAGAAAGAGGCGGAACCGTTTGTGCCTACTTCCCTGATTTTTGGTTCGCCAATGACGGCATTGGATGCGCTGGACGTTGCCAAGCAGGCAGCAACAGCCGTACAGGGCACATTTACCTCCGAAACTCACGCTTACTCGTTCGAGGGCACGGTGAGCCGTTCTCCTCTTTCGGCGAACTATTGGCTGGTCATGTCGCCCAAAAAGAATCCGACAGACGACCTACTGTTCTACCAGAAATTGCTTGACAACACCTCCGACGTGATTGCCTATTACAATGAAAACGAAGAACTTGTGTACGTTTCGCCGTCGGTGCTGCAACTTACCGGCTACACCGCCGAAGAGGTAAAAAACCTACCCCCCTTCGCGCTCACCCACCCCGACGAGCGCGAAAATCTCCAAAAAAAAATAGCTGAAGACATCGCCAGCGGCGCACCCGTCTATCGGTTTACCTACCGCAGTCGCCATAAAGACGGGCACTATGTGTGGGTAGATGCGGTGAGTAGGCGCAACTATTTCCCCGACGGACGGCTCAAAGAAGAAGTCTTAGGCTACCGCTCCATTCAAGAAACCATGCAAATAACTGCCGACTTACGCGCTAGCGAAGAACGCTACAAGCACCTTGTGGGTCAGTCGCCCTTTGGCGTTGTCATCCATCATGAAGGCGAGGTGCTGTATGCCAACAGAGCCGCCGCCAAGTTGCTCAAGTACGCCGAAGATGGCGTAGTAGGTATCAATATTTTTCAGGTGATTCCGCCCGACTCCTTGCCCGAAGTGAGCAAACGGGTCGCGCAGCTAAAAATGGGCCACGTAGTTCCCCTACGACATGAGCAACTTATACGCGCCAACGGCGAACGTATGGACGTAGAGGTGATGGCGAGTCCGGTACAGTTTAGACAAAAAGCCTGCATACAGAGTGTTTTTTGGGACATCACCCAGCGAAAACAGGTAGAAAAACTTCTAAAAGAGCAACAACAAGAACTCGAAAAAACTCGGCGCGAACTCGATAAATTTCTCTACAGTACTGCGCACGATTTGCGTTCGCCTATTGCCTCGTCGCTCGGTTTGCTCTACCTCTGCGAGCAAGAAGAAGCCTCTGCCGAGGTACAGCAATACCTACAACTGCTGCGCGAAAGTATCGAAAAACTCGACCGGTTTATCCACGATATTGGCGACTTGGCAAGCAACCTGCAAAGCGAAATCCGTATTGCACAAACCGACCCGCAGCAGTGTACCGCAAAGGCTTTTCAAAGCTACCTGCCCACCGACGGAAAATTTACCATAGAAATAGAAAACGAATGGGAACTTACTTCCCCCTTCTACACAAATACTACACGGTTTCAGGTCATTCTAAACAACCTGATTTCCAACGCGATACGCTTCAAACGCTCGTCGCAGGAAACGATGTATGTGCGCGTAAAAGGCACGGTAGATAGCACACACTGCACGTTCAGCGTGGACGACAACGGCCTAGGCATAGCAGCGGAGCATATTCCCAAAATATTTGATATTTTCTACCGCGCTCACGACACCAAAGCCGGTGCAGGCCTTGGGCTATACCTCGTGCGGGAAACGGTGCAAAAACTCGGCGGCGACATACAAGTAAGCTCCGATACGCGCCAAGGCTCGCGCTTTACCGTAACACTACCCAACGAGTGGTCGGCGCACGTAAAAAATTAGCATATAGGACAAAAAAATGAGCAAAATTTTACAATTTTGTAGCGCAACGATTCAGACCTAACGCATACACAGATGGCAAACCATACGGCACACGAAATTCTTAAAAACCTACAAGCAGGTACGTACGCGCCCTTGTATTTTCTGTGTGGTGAAGAGCCGTTCTTCATTGACCAAGTGAGCGATTACATCGAAAAACATGCCCTTTCGCAGGCTGAGCGCGGATTTAACCAAACGATTGTCTATGGCAAAGACGTGAGCATGTCGGCCGTATTGGATAGTGCCCGGCGCTTCCCCATGATGGCGCTGCGGCAAGTGCTCATTGTTAAAGAAGCCCAAGAACTCGCCGATTTTCGCAAAAAAGAGGCGCAGACTATGCTTGCCAACTATGCCAAAAACCCAGTAGCTTCCACGGTGCTTGTTTTTTGCCACAAACACAAAAAACCCGATGCCCGTACCGAAATGTACAAAGCACTCGTGAAACATGCCATTGTGTTAGAGTCTAAAAAAATGTACGACAACCAACTCCCGGATTGGATAGTACAACATGGCAAGGCGCACCAACAGCGCATCGGCAACCGTGCCGCCGCCCTCTTGGCCGAGTATATGGGCAACAACCTGTCGGGCATTGCCAAAGCACTCGAAAAAGTGCGTATCAACGTCCCCGACCCACAGGTGGAAATTACCGATAGTATGATTACCGAGTATGTGGGTATCAGCAAAGAGTTTAACGTATTTGAGCTGCAAAGTGCCTTTGCCAAGAAAAACGCCCTGAAAGTCTATCAAATACTCGATTATTTTGCGGCTAACCCCAAAAGCAACCCTGCCATTTCGGTCGTAATTTCGCTATTCAACTACTTTTGCAAGGTGCTTTTGGTACACAGTCAACAAGGGAAAAACGAGCGCGAACTAGCCGCCGTACTCAAGGTAAACCCGTTCTTTGTGAAGGAATACCTACTCGCTGCCAAAGCCTATCCGCTCTCTAAAACGCTGCAAGTGATTCAGTTCCTCCAACAGGCCGACCTGCACCTAAAAGGCGTAGAAAGCGTAGCCTCCGACGAGCAAATTCTCAAAGAGTTAGCTTTTAAAATGCTCCACTAGGTGCTTCGGCGACTGCTTCGAGCGACCACGCTTCGGGCTTTGCGGCGAAGTACGTTTTCGTAATCGCCCACGTACCCCGAAAAAGCTCCGACGCTCGGTAGCGTTCCAGTGCCTCCTCATTTTCCCAATAGCTGTAGGTCATGCACGTAGCTGGCGTGTGCAAGTCGCGCAATAGCCGCACCCCCCTGCAACCCTCGAAGGCGGCAATACGGTCTTTGGTGCGGGCAAAAAGTGCCAAAAAGTCGTCGAGCGACTCAGGCTGAAAGTTCATTTTTACAATTCGGATAAGCATCTGCAAAAAAATTAGTGATGTCAATTATTTTTTGGTGGCGTAATTTTAAAGCCCATTACCAAAATATCGTCGGTTTGTTTGGGGCAAGCCATCTCGGCAATCCAATTTTCGATAATATCTTTTAAAATAGCTCCCTGCTCGTTAAGCGGCTTGTTGGAAATATCCAAGAGGAGTTCTTTGAACCGATGGGCCATAAACTTTTTTTCGTTGGGGCCGCCAAACTGGTCTTGGTAGCCATCGGAAAACAAGTACACTACCGTAGGCACCGCCAACGAAATAGCCTGCGTATGAAATACACGCTCCTTTTCGCGCTGTAGCCCGCCGATAGGCTGCCGGTCGCCACGGACGCGGTGCAACACTCCCCCCTGCACGTACAAGAAATAGGTTTGCGCACCGGCAAAGTAAAGGGTTTGCGTAGCATGTTCCACCACGCACAAAGAAAGGTCCATGCCATCGCGGTTGTGCGTTTCCTCTTGCCGAAACGAATGGCGTATATTCAGGTGCATATCGCGCAGTATTTCGGCGGGGTCGGTCAAGCCCTTCGACTCTATGGCGTGCTGCAACATGGTTTGGCCGGCAATTGCCATGAACGCACCGGGTACGCCGTGACCAGTACAGTCGCCCACGGCCACAAACGAGCGCCCGTTGCGCTTGGTGAACCAGTAAAAATCTCCGCTGACTACGTCGCGGGGCTTCAGCAACACAAACACATCGTCGAACTGCTGCTTGAGCTGGGCAACCGAAGGCCGAGCAGCCTGTTGTATGCGTTGGGCATATGCTACGCTGTCGGTAAAGTCTTTGTTTTGCTCCTCAATTTGCTTTTTCTGCGCGTGTATCTCTTCTGTGCGCTGTTCGACAAGCATTTCCAAGCGTTTTTTTTCACGCCACAGGCGTTTGGTGTTAAATCGGCTCGCGCTCCATACCGAACCAAGTAGTGCCACAAACGAGAGTAAACCCACCCACCATTGCTGATACCAAGGCGCACGCACAGTGAGCGAAGTAGTGAGCGGCTCGCTCCAAAAATAGTTACCCTGCTGCCTTGCCCGCGCAATCAGCTGGTAGTTACCTGCCTGCAATTTGGGTAAAAAAACATTCGGTTCGCGGCTTGTTTCGTGCCGAAGCGTATCGCCCCATTCGTTAAGCCATGTGTATTGGTACTGCAAATATTCGGCAGGATATTGGGTGCTAACCACCTCTTTTTGCAAATACGCCCCTGCCATTAGCGTATAATGTTGATGGGAAGAAGGAAAAATCATCCGTCCATCGCTCGTGATAGTTTCTAGCAGCGGCGGCGATGTAGCTACTGCTGAGTTTAGTATTTTAGCGTGCACTACCCCCGACGAGGTGCCAATCCAGAGGCGGTTCTGTGTATCGGTGAGCATGGTATGCAGCGAAATATCGTCCGAAGTCAGCCCATTGCGCTCGTTGAAATGAATGAACAAGCCGCTGGTTTTGTATTTAATGACCCCTACTGCCGTGCCCATCCAAAGGTTGCCACGCAAATCGCGCGCAAGGGCTTTG
>CAYUJH010000103.1:0-7322 GCA_964444995.1 uncultured Roseobacteraceae bacterium
CAGCTGGTAGAGCACAACCTTGCCAAGGTTGGGGTCGCGAGTTCGAATCTCGTCTCCCGCTCGAATAAAAAGACCCACTGATACCCACCAATGTCAGTTGGGTCTTTTCGTTTAATATCCTTTCTGACGTTGTCGGAGAAAAAACACTTTTGCCGGGGTGGTGGAATCGGTAGACACGCAAGACTTAAAATCTTGTGACCCTTGGGTCGTGCGGGTTCAAGTCCCGCTCCTGGTACTCGTTAGCCTCTGCAAGTTTCTGACTTTCAGAGGTTTTTTTATATCTATACCTAGCCCATCAAACTACCTTGAAAAATCAACTTGTACGTATCGGAACGCGCGGCAGCAAACTTGCCCTTTGGCAGGCGCATTACGTGGGCGAGCGCCTCGCGCAGGCAGGGCTGGCCACCGAGATTGTCGTCATTGAAACAAAAGGAGATAAAATTCTCGACCAAGCCCTCTCTAAAATTGGTAGCAAAGGGCTATTTACCGAAGAACTGGAGGAAGCCCTACGCCTCGGCGAGATTGACCTTGCCGTACATAGTGCAAAGGATATGCCCGCCGCCTTGCCCCAAGACCTCCCTCTGCTGGCGTTCACCGAACGCGAAGCCGTACACGATGTGGCGGTGAGCTACGACTCCTCGCGCCAGCTAACGCCCGAAGCAAGTTGGCTCATCGGCACCTCGTCGGTGCGTAGGGCGGCTTTGTTGCAGCGGTTTTATCCGCATTGCCGCGTGGTAAATGTGCGCGGCAACTTGCAAACGCGCATGAAACGCCTCGAAGAAGGCGTGTGCGACCTGCTCCTATTGGCTTATGCAGGCGTACATCGCATGGGCTACGAGGCACACATTACCACCCACTTACCCCCCGAAACATTTACCCCGCCAGTAGGGCAGGGCAGTGTAGCCATACAAATTTCCGAGGCGCACCTCGCACCTGCTTTGCGGGCGCAGTGTCAGCAGGCACTCAATCATCCGCCTACGGCCTTGGCGCTGCGCGTAGAGCGTGCATTTTTGGCGACCTTGCAAGGCGGTTGCAGTATTCCTGCCTTCGGTTGGGCGAAAGTGGAAGCGGGCACGTTGCTGTTTCGCGCCGGCGTAGTGAGCCTTTCGGGCGAACGCATGGTGCGCTACGAAAACCACGACACGCCCGAAAATGCCGCGCAACTTGGACAACGCGCCGCCGAGTATGTACTTACCAACGGTGGGCGCGAAATCCTCAACGAAATACGCTCCTAGCCGTTTTTTATGCTCTACCGAACAGGAAATGGTTTGGGAAGTTCAGGTCTTGCCTTAAAAATCGAGCAAATTATACCAAGATGTATGTGATTTGAGGATTTCCTTGATTTGATTAACTTGACTTTCAATAATTTACAAAAGGCAGCTATCTCAAATCACTTACTTTCGAGTATAAACCCTGCCAATCCTCAAATCACATAAATTCTGTATAAATTCGCAGCGATGCAGCAACTATTCTTACCCCCTCGTAAAAAGGTTTATTTCGCGTCCGACTTTCACCTCGGAGCACCTAGCTTTGCCGAGAGCCGCAAGCGCGAGGATATGTTGGTTTCGTGGCTAGAGACGATTCGCGCCGATGCCGCACATGTTTTTCTTATGGGCGACTTGTTCGACTTCTGGTACGAGTACCGAACGGTAGTACCCAAGGGATTTCTCCGTTTTTTCGGAAAACTCGCCCAACTAGCCGATGCGGGCATCCCCATCACGATTTTTACAGGAAACCACGATATGTGGATGTTTGGCTACCTCGATAAAGAACTGGGCGTAACGGTGCGCCGCGAGCCGCTCGCTTGCCAAATTGGCGAACATTCGTTTTACCTAGCCCATGGCGACGGCCTAGGCCCGGGCGACCACTTTTACAAAAAACTCAAACGCATTTTTGAAAATAAGACACTCCGTTGGCTGTACCGTTGGCTGCATCCCGACGTAGGACTTAGTTTTGGCTTTGCATGGGCAGCCCACAGCCGAAAAAAGAAAATAAACGCCGATTTGGGTTTTAAAGGAGACGATGAATGGCTTTGGCAGTATGCCCACAGCATCGAGCAGCAACAGCACCACGACTACTACGTGTTCGGGCATCGGCATCTGCCGCTCAATCTGGCCGTTGGCGACGAAAGCCGCTACCTCAATCTGGGCGAATGGCTTACGCATTATACCTACGCGGTGTATGATGGGGAAATGTTGCAGCTTAAAAAATATTCACCCATGTATTAGGGTCGGTTAAATGGCTACAGTATATAAAGGTTGATAGGTCATGGAAATTGGTCAGGACATTGCGAAAGCAGCGGCATATGTACGGGAAGGCAAGCTGGTGGGTATCCCTACCGAGACGGTCTATGGCTTGGCAGGCAACGGATTCGACGCGCTGGCGGTGGCAAGTATCTTCGCTGCCAAACGCCGCCCCTCGTTCGACCCCCTCATTTTACATACCGATAGCCTTGTAAAGTTGCGTGCATTTGTCGGAGAGGTTAGCCCACTTGCCGAACGGCTGGCACGCACTTTTTGGCCCGGCCCGCTCACGCTCATTTTGCCCAAAAAAGACCTCGTCCCCGACTTGGTTACTAGCGGGCTGGACACGGTAGGCGTGCGCATTCCCAAGCATCCGCTTGCGTTGGAACTGCTCGCTCTGCTCGATTTCCCACTTGCCGCACCAAGTGCGAATATGTTTGGCTACATCAGCCCGACCCGCGCCGAGCACCTGAACGGCTTGGGCGAGTCCGTCAGCTACGTGCTCGACGGCGGGGCTTGTACCCTTGGGGTAGAGTCCACCATCGTCCGCCCTGAAACCGACCGGCTCGTGGTGTTGCGCAAGGGGGGCATTCCGCTTGAATCTCTGGAAGAGTTTGCCGTGCCGATAGAGGTACAGACGCATTCGAGCTCGCAGCCGCAAGCGCCGGGGATGCTGCACCAACATTATGCACCCCGCACGCCCATTTTGGTAGGCGACTTGCCCGCGCTTCTGGCCACGCAGGCCGCGAAGCGCGTGGGGGTCATTTCCTTTCAAAAAAACTATCCGCAGGCAGCGGAAAACGTGGTGCTTTCTCCCAAAGGCGATGTAACAGAAGCGGCCAAGCACCTCTTCGCCGCCCTCCGCCAATTAGATGCCAGCAAGCTGGACGTGATTTTGGCTGAATGGGTGCCCGAAGAAGGACTTGGCCGCGCTATCAACGACCGCCTCCGCCGCGCTGCATACACGGCAGAGTAAGTGCGCTTATTTTTACTTCACAAAAAATACGGCGTTGGCAAAGATGAGTTTTCCACTGTGCCAAAACCCACGGAAAATGGGCGAGTCGGCCATATAGACAACGCTGCCGCTGCCTACCTGTTCTACACCCATCATCAGCGTGTTTTCTAGCTCTTTTTTTAGCTTGTTACCCGTAAAACCGCTCACGTGGCTATCGGCACGCAATACGCCCACGTTCCAGCCGGAAGTTAGGTAGGGGTACGGCGTACTGTTTGTTTTAATGAAGTGTATCGTGGCATCGTCGCCGAAGGCTAGGGGGTGGGTTTCGTCGAGATAGACCTTATAAATACTGCCTTCCACGCTTTTTTCCAGACTTTTACGCTGTACTTCTCCGTATTTTCTGAGTAGTTCTTCGCCTTCTTTTTTGTTCTCTTCCTTCATTTTTTCGGCCTGTTTGCTGTAGGCAGCGCCGAGCGAGGTGTTGCTGTCGCCGGCAAATAGGCTCATGCTGCGCCCAATAGCAATTACTTTCCCACCGTCGCGGACAAAGTCTTTCAGCGTGCTCGAAACTTTGGCGTACATGCCCGAATTTAGGATAATGGTATTAAATTCCGATAAATCGGCACTATTTACGTCGTCCATATTCAGCACGGTAACTGGGTATTCGAGTTGTTCTTCAAAATAGTGCCACAATTCGCCAAAAGCAGTGGGGTACGTGCCCGAACCGTTGATGATGGCAATTTTTGGTTTTTCGATATAGCGAACGGAGTTCGAGCCTAGGTCTTTCCCGCTTTCTACCAAGCCAGTTTTGGCCACTGTGAGCGGAATCTCCAATTTGTTGGCGGCTTCGATGACCAGTTTGTGGAAGTCGGCTTTTTTGCGGTTGTCTGCCTGTGTAATCACGAGTGCGCCGCGCCCAAAACTTTTTCCTTCCGCTTCAAACGGCTCGGTGGCGAAACGCACGTGTACGTCTTGCGCTACCAGTGCAGCCAAGAGTTTCGCTTCGCGGAAGTCGCGCCACTCGGCGTAGTACGCGTATGCTGGTGCGTCGGTCAGTTTGTTGGCAGCAAAGGCGAATTTCACTTCTTTCTTGTCGGGCGCGATGCGTTCTTTGAGCGCGTAGGCTTCCAGTTCGTACACGTAGGGCAGCGACCAAGCGGTTAGGTCGTACGTAAGCGAGTCTTCGTAGCGCGATTTTGGTTCGAAGAGCACGTTTACGAAGCGTGCGTGCGACTGATAGGTGCTGACTATGATGTCGTTGTTGCTCGGCGTAACGGCAACTTCTTTGTTTTCGAGGTAGCTGAAACCACGGGTTGCGCGGTTGCCCGTCGCGTAGCCGTACTGAATGTTTTGCCGGTCGAGCAGTTCGAGCAGGGCTTTGATACGCCCCTGAGAATTTGTTCCTTTAATGAGGTAGGTCTTGTATTCGCCGGCAGGGTTTGAACGGCCGTCGGCAAAATATTTTTTGAACTCGTTCAACATGCGCTCGCGGTGCTTCCATGTGGCATCTATGGCTCCCAAACTCGCTGTGTATTGGTGCGCAATGCGGTCGGCGAGGGTGAGCGTGTCTTTGGTTTCCGTGAGCACGCCCAAGCCGGCACGCCCCGAGCCGCCTTGCTCGTAGGTAAAGCCGATGGCCCCTTGGAACGTCGGCCACGTGTCGCCGTAACTGGGGTAAAATAGGTCGAAGATTTCTTTGGTGAAAAACAACCAGCCTTCCTTATCGAAGTACGAGGTGTTCACATCGCCAGAAAGGGTGTGAAATTCGCGTTGCCAGGGTGTGATAGCATCGTGGAAGGGCTTGGCTGAAGGGCCGAAGAAATAGGGGGAATTTACGCCCATTTCGTGTAGGTCTATGTGTACGTGGGGCATCCAGTGCTGGTAGAAGCGCAACCGCTGTCGGTTTTCGGCTTGGGTTTGCCATGCCCAGTCGCGGTTCAAATCTACGATGTAGTGGTTAAAACGTCCGCCGGGCCATGGCTCGTTGTGCTCCCACGCGTCGGGATTGGGGTTGAACCGCTTGCTCTTCGCTTGGCCGTACCAGTTGGTGTAGCGAGCGTGCCCGTCGGGATTGGCGCAAGGGTCAATAATCACGATGGTTTCTTTGAGCCACTGCGAAATTTCTGTGCCCTCGTCGGTGGCGAGGGTGTGCAGCAGGCGAATGGCGGCTTCCATGCTCACCGCTTCGTTGCCGTGGATGTTGTAGTTAAGCCACACCACTGGCAGGTGCGCGCCCTCGGCCGTGCCCTCGATAAGTCCGGCGTGAATCAGGTTATTTTTGCGGTACTGTTCCAGCTTTTCGATGTTTTCGGCGGAGGAAACGATGGCGGCAAGTAGTGGCCGACGCTCGTAGCTAGTACCGTACTGGAATAGCTCGACTTTGGCCGATGTCTCGGCTACGTGCCGAAAGTAGGCGACCATGTCGTGGTGGTAGGTAAACTCCGAGCCGATGGAGTACCCCAAAAAGGCTTCAGGCGAACGAAGTTCCTGTGCCATTGCCGCGCTGCCAAGCAATGCGGTTAGCAGAAAACACAATACATTTTTTTTCATAATGCGCAATGTACAAGTTATAGAAAGTATGCTTTTTAAAAAATTGATTTTTAGGGAGTTATCCTGAAAAACGCTCGTTTTTATAAGAAAAAAAGGGAGGATAGCTCAATGCTGCGCCTAAAGGTACGTATCTACGCACAAACAGACAACGCAGCCGCCTAGCACAATAGGCGTTCTTTGAGAAGAAACGCTACAGCGTGGCTAGCGGTATCGCGAAAAAGTAAGGAGGAAGCGTGTCGGTACCTTTGAGCAAGGCAACGCAGCGGTAGGGTGTTTCGGCATACAGCCTGCGGATAGCGGCAAGGTCGGTAGCATCCACCCACCGGTGCGGCACGTCGGGCGCGGCTTTGCCATGTTGCCATGCTTGTAATTGGGGCAAATAGAGCGACTGCCCCAAGATGCCCTGCAACGAGAGTGGTATCTTGAACACGAAGCGCGGTCCAAAACCGCAAAAATCTTCCTGAAAATCTGTAAATACTGCGCCCGAATGATTGATAAAACTGGCCATAGAGCCAAAATTATCGGGCGAGATAGTGCCCTGCGCTACCCACGCTCCTGCCAGCAAGGCCTTGAGGCACACATATTGCGAAAGCCGCGCAGCAATCCGTTTGCCAGCGAGGGAGTCGGCAACGGCGACCAACACATGGTACGAGGTATGCGCAGCATCGGCGTAGCTTGCTTCTAAAAAACAACCGACCAACGCGCCGGCTGGGTTGCGCACTACTACGCTGTTCCCAAACGAGGTCAGGTGGAACATCCAATAGGGCGTGTAGCGGTTGGGCGAGTCGAAGCGGCTGTTCCGAAAGGCTACAATTTCTTCGGCTTCTTCTGGGCGTGCGCGGCGCAAGGTTAGCCCTTCTTGTGCGAAAAATGCTTCGATGCGGGCGATAGCCTCTTCGGCAGCGTTGGGGAGCAGCGTGTTGGGCAAGCCTAGCCACGAAGGTTTTAGCAGCGCACGGTGCAGGCGTTCTTGGGTAATTTGCATGGCGGATTGTTAAGAAGACTACTGACTAGTGAATACCTTGTGCGGAGGCGTGGGCAATATCTCTGCAGTTTGCCACGCGATAACCTGCCACCGAAACGCCCAAAGCCAACGCAGTTCAAACGGTATCCACCCACTTGCGTGCAGGGCGGCTTGGAGTTCGCTCTGAAAAAAGCCGCGCAGCACCGAAAGTTTGGCATCGTAGCGGGTCATGTACGATCGGGAGAACAAGCGGGTGAGCCAGTCGATGGAATGGTAGGCCAAAGGATGCCTGTGCAGGTCGTTGACGACCACGCCCAGCTTGGCCTGGCCTTTCAGGGAGCGAAGCAGGGCGATCAGCTCTTCGTCGGTAAAGTGGTGAAGGAACAAGGTGCATAAGGCCACATCGAAGGTCATTTCTTGGAAAGGACGATCGAAAATATTGATCGGCAGAAAGGCTATCTCCCTTGATGGCCCATTTTTGGGGGCGGACGCATGGCGCACCACGGCAGGGTTGGCATCGATGCCCGTCAGTCGCAGGCCCCAATTTGCTTTCGGCCACTTTTTGTCGATGATCCGCAACATTTCCCCGCTGCCGCAGCCAATATCCACT
>CAYUJH010000104.1:0-7257 GCA_964444995.1 uncultured Roseobacteraceae bacterium
TGAGTACATAGAGTTGTTTTTCGTAGTCTTTGGTTTCGAGCAGGGCGCGGCGTATGTCGCTCACTTTGTACTGGGCATGGAACGTGAGCCGCAGCGTAGCCTTGTCTTTGGTCAGGATTTCTTGGCCGGTTACTTCGAGTTGTAGCTGCCGTAGGTCGGTAGCAAGTACATTGATTTGTATGGCATTGCGCCAGAAAAAATACGAGCCAGTTTCGAGCAGGCGCGTAAACTTTCCGTCCACAAGTAAGATGCCTTGCTCGTGGGGAGCTACGGTGTAGTATCGCACATACGCGGCGAGTTCGCTATGGGCAAGCAAGTTAGGGTGAACCTCTTCGGTGATGTCTATCTTGCTTAGGTCGGCGCGGACGAAGGAAAAATCCATGATGCCCGTCCAGTAGGCATGTTTCCCCGGGGCGAGTACGCGCTGGAAGTTCCCACGCTCGTACTGTAAGACTAGCTCGTTGTCGCCTACTTCTAGGACGGTGAGCAGTTCGGCGAGTGCCGCATCTTTTAACAAGATATTTAGGGCAATCTTCGGATAGAAAAACTCCTCCGTTTTATAGAGTTGCACTTCGTCGCTGGAGCGCAGCCAATAACTGCCCTCCGTAAGAACGCGTTTGTAAATACCGCCGTGGAATACCAATCCCACTGTGCCGGTGCCGACTCTGACCTTTTTCATAAGTTAGATATATAGATGAGGTAAACGATAAAGTATGCTGTATGCCATTTGAAAATTTTCTTGATGCGAAGACCTACCTTCCTTTTGGAAGGCTTTGGTAAGAAACAACTCAAAACGTTCATCGGACGAAGGCGGAGTGACTATTGAGCCAAGCGAGTGCGCGCTAGTTTCGCGGGGAAAGTGCCTTGCTGCCGTAGCGCAAGGGTATCTCCTGAAAGTAACACACCTCGACGGGGCGGTATCCTAGCCGCTGCAAGGCGTTCGTCCGATTTGCCCACCGCAGGCCGCACCACGCCGACGCTTTTGCGCCTGCGCTGTACCGCGCTGCCGTACGCCGAACGTTCCAAGTTGCTTCTAACCTTTGTAAGCAACCATCTGCAACCCAACGGTTGTGGGCCGGGAGTCGAACCCGAGCTATGAGGCCTGCCGTGCCACCATACACTACCGCAAACTGTGTGCGCTGAGGAATCGAACCTTGCTGGCAGGCTCCAAATGAGAAAAATGACCAAGCAGCATACCCCGCACACAGATACAGGGCACTACGGTGCCGTTTGGAAACGCCTGTCTGGTCTTGGTCTTTTCCTACATTCGTTACAAATATGGGGATTTGGTTCGTACGCTATGTACGTACCAGTTTTTTTTTACGTACAACGTTGTTTCGTCCAATACAAAAAAGGGCTGTTCTTACGAAAAGAACAGCCCTTTGGGAGCAACACTATGTGCTCAATTTATTTACCCAATTTGGCTTGCAGGTTTTCGTCGAGTGCGTGTAAAAAGTCCTGCGTATTGAGGTAATGCGCGTCGGTCATTTCTTTTCCATAGACCAACATAGCGAGGTCTTTGGTCATTTTGCCGCTTTCCACCGTTTCGATACAAACCGCTTCGAGCGCATTGGCAAAATCGATAAGTGCTTGGTTATCATCGAGTTTTCCACGGAAAGCCAGACCGCGTGTCCAGGCAAAGATAGAGGCAATGGGGTTGGTGGAAGTCGCTTTGCCTTGCTGGTGTTGGCGGAAGTGGCGCGTTACGGTGCCGTGTGCGGCTTCTGCTTCCATCGTCTTGCCGTCGGGGGTAACGAGCGTTGAAGTCATTAGTCCCAACGAGCCAAAGCCTTGCGCTACGGTGTCGGACTGCACGTCGCCGTCGTAGTTTTTGCAGGCCCATACAAACCCTCCTTCCCACTTTAAGGCAGAAGCGACCATGTCGTCAATCAGACGGTGCTCGTAGGTGATGCCAGCGGCTTTGAATTGGTCTTTAAATTCGTTTTCAAACACTTCGGCGAAGATGTCTTTAAAACGGCCGTCGTATTTTTTTAAGATGGTGTTTTTGGTAGAAAGATAGAGTGGCCAACCTTTGCTGAGTGCTTGGTTGAAACAGGCGCGGGCAAAACCGAAGATGGACTCGTCGGTGTTGTACATGGCCATTGCGATACCGTCGTCGGCGAATTGATAGACCTCGTGGCTAATCGTTTCGCCGCCGCCTTCGGGGGTGAAGGTAATTGTTAGTTTTCCTTTTCCTTTGGTAACAAAATCGGTGGCTTTGTACTGGTCGCCGTGCGCGTGGCGGCCGATGCAGATGGGCTGGGTCCAGCCGGGGACTAGGCGAGGCACATTTTTAATAAGGATAGGCTCGCGGAACACTGTACCCCCCAAAATATTGCGAATGGTACCGTTAGGCGATTTCCACATTTTTTTTAGGTCAAATTCCTCAACACGCGCCTCGTCGGGCGTGATAGTGGCGCATTTGATACCCACGCCGTACTTCTGAATGGCGTGTGCGGCATCTATCGTGATTTGGTCGTTGGTTTCGTCGCGTTTTTCCATCCCCAAATCGTAGTATTTTATGTCAATATCGAGATAAGGCAAGATGAGTTTATCTTTGATAAACTGCCAGATTACGCGGGTCATTTCGTCCCCGTCGAGTTCTACCACAGGGTTTTTTACTTTAATTTTCGCCATAGTTGTTGTTTAAAAATATATACAGAGATTAGTTGCACGGCACGAGGCTCACTTCGACACGAAAATTTCCGTGTATGTTGTGTGTTTTACCCCAATGAAACAGCAGAAACAAATATAAGAGGGAAAAAGGCAAACTGAAAGTTTGGAAGCAAAACCCTGCCAAATTCTTATGCGTACACTCGGAAAGTTTGCGTAATATGCGCCTAAATTATTTTGTAGTACTAAACTCGTATCGTCATGAATTCACCTCAAAAATCTTCTCCTGCTGCCTCGTTTTCTAAAGGCACTGTAAGCAAAATTTTGGGCGGCTTTGCCGTACTTACCTTTGTTATTATCTTGTTTTCTGCATTTTACTCGGTAGGTTCGGGTAAGGTAGGCGTAGTAACCAAGTTTGGTGCTGTGCAAGACAAGATTCTCCCCGAAGGACTTCATATGATTAATCCTATCTCTACCAAGGTGGTGCCTATCAATGTGCGCATTCAGAAAATAGAGTCAGGGACGATTGCCTCTTCCAAAGATTTGCAAAATGTTACAACCATTATCGCCCTTAACTTTTACCTCGATAAGGAAAAGGCGAACATCATTTATCAGGAGTTGGGCCTGAATTACCACCAAAGTATCATCGAGCCGGCTATTCAGGAGTCTATCAAAGCGGCAACGGCAGCCTACAATGCCGAGCAACTCATCACGCGCCGCCCAGAGGTAAAGCGCGATGTATATAATAGCTTGAAACAACGCTTAGAAAAAAACCATATCATCGTTACCGACTTTTCGATTGTGGATTTCAAGTTTTCCGAAGAATTTAATAAAGCTATTGAGCGCAAGCAGGTAGCCGAGCAGTTGGCACTAACGGCTAAGAACGATTTGGTGCGGATACAAACTGAAGCCGAGCAGGCACGCACCAAAGCAGCCGGCGAGGCACAGGCAAACCTAGAACTTGCCCGCGCACAGGCCGAGTCGCAGCGTTTGCTGGCCGCCTCGGTGAACGCGCAGATTCTGCAACTCGAAGCTATTAAAAAGTGGGACGGCACGATGCCTCTCGTTATGGGCGAAGGCGGCTCGGCGATTGTAGATATGTCGGCCATTTTGCAGCAGCGGAAAAAGTAGAGGCTGCCGATAGGGTTACGGGGACGTTTCAGGTGTGCAAAAAGTTTGCAGTCTTACTTTTTTTGTCGATTTTTGCGACTGAGTTGCATACAAAACAAAACTTTCTGCAAAAATGATAAAGAAACTACCCGTAACCGTGCTATCAGGCTTTCTAGGCGCGGGAAAAACCACCCTGCTCAACCACGTGCTGCACAACAAAGAAGGACTAAAAGTAGCCGTTATCGTTAACGACATGAGCGAAGTAAACGTAGATGCACGCTTAGTGCGCGAGGGCAACACGCTCTCTCGTACCGAGGAGAAACTCGTAGAAATGTCAAACGGATGTATTTGTTGTACGCTACGCGAAGACCTCATAGAAGAAGTAGGCAAGCTTGCCAAGGCTGGTAGGTTCGACTACTTGCTCATCGAAAGTACAGGTATTTCCGAACCCCTGCCGGTGGCGCAAAGTTTTTTCTTTGACAGCCCCGAATTGGTCGTGAATCTCTCCGATGTGAGCCGGCTCGATACCCTCGTTACGGTCGTAGATGCGCTTAATTTTTGGAAGGACTTCGGCTCGGCCGACACGGTGTTGTCGCGTCGGATGAACAACGACCCCCAAGACCAACGCACGATTGTAAACTTGCTTACCGACCAGATAGAGTTTGCCAACGTTATCCTGCTTAACAAAACCGACTTAGTGAGCGAGGAGCAGATAGGCGAGTTGGACGCTATCTTGCGTAAGATGAACCCCAACGCACGCATCCTACGCACTCAACACGGTAAAGTACCCCTTGGTGAAGTGCTCAACACTGGCCTGTTCGACTTCGAGTCTTCGGCTCAAACACCTGCATGGGTAGAAGAACTTAACAAAAAACATACACCTGAAACAGAAGAGTACGGTATCTCTTCGTTCGTGTTTCGCAGCCGCAAGCCCTTTCACCCCGAACGTTTCTGGATGTACATTACCAATTTTTGGCCGCAGACCATCGTGCGCAGCAAAGGACTGTTTTGGCTAGCTTCGCGCCCCGAAGCGGCGATGAGTTGGTCGCAGGCTGGAGGCTCGCTACGTGCCGAGCCGGCCGGTGTGTGGTGGGCATCTATGCCGTTCCACGAACGCACGATGCATCCTGCTTTTATCGAAAACAAAGTGCATATTGAAAGTCGCTGGACAAAAGATTTCGGCGACCGCATCAACGAATTGGTACTCATTGGCATAGGACTTGACACCTTGCAACTCACCGAAGAGTTAGAAGAGTGCCTATGTATGCCGGAAGAGATAGAGGCAATGTGGGCTGGTAAATCTTTCCGCGACCCCTTTCCTTCGTTCGTAGAGTAGCTTGTGGAAGCATACTGCACCGAAGTTCCCCTATGCCTGTACGGGTTACAAAACATCTTGTATCTAGCACACCACTTACAGTTGTACGGGGTGTGCTATTTCTTTTTGTGTTCAAGAAAGTTTTGATAAATTGCCGTGGACTGCATATAAAATATATGTTATGTGCTGTATATTTTAATGAAGTTTTATTCCTTTGCAGATAGGTATATCGGCAACCACTTCAAATTACTCAACAGGTTCTTAACAAGGTCGTTATGAAAAAAAAAAATCTTTTACACACGCTCTGTATGATTTCTTTCGCTTGTTTTCTTTCCGCTTGTGGAGAGGGGCAAAAAACGGAGGCTGAGACCTGGAAAGGCGCATGGGTAGGAGCAGTAAGCACTGAGCCTTATCCGGACTTGATGCACGTGTACTACGACTCCCTCGGCTGGGTCCGCCTTTTTTACAACGACGTATATATGCACGAGCCGAAAGCATTTCGGTTAAAGGGCGACCGCCTCGCTATTGAAATAGAGATGGGTTCGTTTCAGGCACGTTTTGAAGGCAAACGCGAAGGCGATGTAGTAAGAGGTACGTTCTCGAAGGATGGGCGTGAAACCCCCGCCAACTTAGTAAAAGTAGTGCCCGCTGACCTTGCTCGCTTAGGCGACCTGTTGGGGTTCTTTGAATTTAGCCCAGGGCACATTGTGCAAATAGAACCGTATATGGTAGATATGTCCCTTACTCCGCTTGCTTTTACCGACTTCCGCAGCGGTGCGCGACGCATTGCTTTCCCCACTGAACAGGGCGACTTCGCCGCAGGGCCTATTATGCTAAATCCATACCCGCGAACCATTTCGTTCAACTTCCCAGAGGAGGGAGACAGCGAAACCTATGACCTTGTTTTGAACGACCCCAAACTAGGAAGCATCAAAGGAAAACGCCTTGCCGACCTTATCCGGCAAGAAGATATGACCATCGAGCACGACGGAATCACGCTCGCATCTACCCTCACCCTCCCCAATACGGTAAAAGATGACTACCCGCTCGCTATTTTTGTGCCCGGTGTGGGCAAAAGCACCCGCGCCTCTGCCATGAGCGAATACATCAAGTTATTGCCCTACTACGGCGTGGCTACCCTTGTGTACGACAAACGCGGCAGTGGCGAATCTACTGGCGACTTGCAAAGTAGCTCTTTCTACGACCTTGCCTCCGATATTGTTGCGGTGGTAAATGCCGCTGCAAAAATGCGTAATATACAAGCTAATAACATTACATTGGTAGGCATTGACCAAGCAAGCTACACCATCCCAATTGCCGCTGAGAAACTCCCTGACTTGGCAAGCGTGGTACTCATTTCTGGCTCGGTAATGAGCTTAGAAGAGCAAGAGTATCAAGCCTGTGCCAAGCGCATGAAGGCCGACAAGTTCCGCCCCGCAGAGATAGACTCGGCGATTGCCTACCAAAAAACGATGTTTGCCTACCTGCGCGGCGAAACCGACTCGCTTACCTTGCAGGCAGCCTCCGACGAAATGCGCGACCAACGTTGGTCGAACTATGTAACCTCTTTCCGCAATAAAACATACATAGATTGGTGGCGGAAGTACCACGACTTTAACCCGAACCGCTACCTGCAAAAGATGCGCACGCCCATACTTGCCCTTTTTGGCGAGCAAGATGTGCTTTTGGAAGCCGAACAACACAAAGCAATTTTCGAGGCACTTGCCCAAGAAAAAGGCGACGAGCGGAGCAAGGCTATCCTGTACCCTAAGACAAATCACTTCCTGATTTTGGGCGAGAGCCGAGGCGATTTTCAATTCTCCGAAATCATAGGATATGCCCCCGGCCTGTTCAACGACATCAACGAGTGGGTGCTCACACATTCGGATATGTTAAAAGCAGAACCAACTCCATGAAAAAAAACTATACCTACGAAGAGTTGTATCAAAAAATAACCTCTTTTTGTGCGTATCAAGAGCGTTCTGCCCAAGAAGTTCGTCTAAAACTAAGGCAGTGGGCAGCCTCTGCCGAGCAAGTACGTGCCCTGCTCGAGCAGCTACAAGACGATGATTTTTTAAATGAAACCCGCTATGCCGATAGTTTCGTACGTGGGCATTTTCAATACAAAAAATGGGGTAGAGTTAAAACACAATATGCGCTACGGCAAAAAGGAATCTCCGAAGCCCTTATTGCTCGCGCACTCCTTCAAATAGAACCAG
>CAYUJH010000105.1:0-7248 GCA_964444995.1 uncultured Roseobacteraceae bacterium
GCAATTGAGGCAATGGGCATGAGCCTGCCGTATAGCTCCTCGAATCCCGCCCTTAGCCACGATAAAAAAGCAGAGTGCGAACGTGTTGGCAAAGCCGTATATAATTTGTTAAAAGAAGATTTAAAGCCGCGTGATATTGTAACGGCAAAATCGTTTGAAAATGCCCTGACGATTATCATAGCGTTGGGTGGCTCTACGAATGCAACCCTGCACATGCTCGCTATGGCACATGCCTTCGGGCTTCCACTCACGCTCACCGATTTTCAACGCATTAGCGATAAAACGCCTTTCCTAGCCGATTTGAAGCCGAGCGGTAAATATCTCATGGAAGACCTCCACGAAGTGGGCGGCGTACCAGCCGTAATGAAACTGCTATTGGCAGAAGGCTTGCTGCATGGCGACTGCATGACAGTTACAGGTAAGACAATAGCACAAAATTTGGAAACCCTTCCCGGCTTGAAAGAAGGACAAAAAGTAATTCTTCCCGTAACACAACCTTTGAAAAAAACAGGGCATATTCAGATTTTGTACGGCAACCTCGCCGAAGAGGGTGCAGTAGCAAAAATCACGGGCAAAGAAGGCGAAGTATTTACCGGCCCAGCCGTTGTGTTCGACGACGAGTTCGCCGTCATCGATGGCATCCGCGA
This sequence comes from uncultured Roseobacteraceae bacterium, assembly GCA_964444995.1. GTDB lineage: Bacteria > Bacteroidota > Bacteroidia > Cytophagales > Flammeovirgaceae > CAYUJH01. Next base: position 648 of record CAYUJH010000105.1, read on the forward strand.
GGGCAAGGTGAAGCCCGGCAGCGTGGTCGTAATTCGCTACGTGGGGCCGAAGGGTGCGCCCGGTATGCCCGAAATGCTCAAGCCCACCTCGGCCATCATTGGTGCAGGCCTTGGCGACTCGGTCGCGCTCATTACCGACGGTCGCTTCTCGGGCGGCACACACGGCTTTGTGGTAGGGCACGTTACTCCCGAAGCGCAGGCAGGCGGACTGATAGCCCTCGTGCAAGACGGGGACATCATCACGCTCGATGCCACCAAAAACTTGATAGAAGCTGCGCTCACCGAGGCGGAAATTGCCCAACGTCGGGCAGCGTGGAAAGCACCCGCACTCAAATTTACACAGGGAATTTTATACAAATATGCCAAATCGGTCGCTTCGGCCTCCGAAGGGTGCATCACCGATAAGTACATCTAAAAATCAGCATAAAAAAGAAAAACTATGACAACTTCCGCACAAACTCTTTCCATACAACAAGAAACTGACGAGTGGGTACTTGCCAGAGAAGTTACCGGCGCAGAAGCCGTAGTGTTATCTTTGTTAGCCGAGGGCGTAGATACCCTTTTTGGCTATCCGGGCGGCGCGATTATGCCCGTCTATGACGCACTGTTTCAGTACCAAGACCGTCTAAAACACGTGTTGGTACGCCACGAGCAGGGCGCTGCCCACGCTGCGCAAGGATATGCCCGCGTATCGGACAAAGTGGGGGTGTGCATGGCTACATCAGGACCGGGGGCTACCAACCTCATCACCGGCATTGCCGATGCAATGATGGACTCTACGCCCATTGTGTGCCTTACCGGACAGGTAGCGCGTCATTTACTTGGCACCGATGCCTTCCAAGAAACCGACGTAGTAGGTATTTCCATGCCTGTAACCAAGTGGAATTACCAAGTTACCTGCGTCGAGGAAATACCGGAAGCCATCGCGCAGGCGTTTCATATTGCCCGCAGCGGCCGCCCCGGGCCTGTTTTGCTCGATATCACCAAAAATGCACAGTTCGATAAATTGCCGGAGTTCCGCTACCGAAAATGCAAAAAAGTGCGGAGCTACAAACCCAAGCCTATTGCCAGTGCCGAGTCGATCGCCGAGGCTGCCAAGCTCATCAACGAAGCGAAAAAGCCCTTCCTGCTAGTGGGGCAAGGTGTGCTACTTTCCGGCGCGGAAAAAGAGGCGATTGCCTTCATAGAAAAATCGGGCATCCCTACAGCAAGTACGTTATTAGGTCTTTCGGCCATGTCTGCCGACCATCCGCTCAATGTGGGCTATTTGGGGATGCACGGCAACTATGGCCCGAATGTAAACACCAATCAATGCGATTTGCTGATTGCGCTCGGGATGCGTTTTGACGACCGTGTTACCGGCAATTTGAATACCTATGCCAAACAAGCCAAAAAAATTCACATCGAAATAGACCCTGCGGAAATAAACAAAAATGTGTGGGTGGACGTGCCCTTGTTAGGCGATGCCAAAGAAGTGTTGCAAGCCCTTACGCCTTTGGTGAAAACAAAAGCGTATCCCGAATGGCTCGAATCGTTCAAAATCTGCGATGAAAAAGAGCACGAAAAAGTAATTCAGCACGATTTTGCGCCTTCTACCGAAAAGGTAAAAATGGCGGAGGTTGTAAAGATGCTTTCCGAAAAAACGGAAGGCAAGGCGATTGTAGTTACCGATGTGGGGCAGCACCAAATGGTTACCTCGCGGTACTACCGCTTCCAAGCACCACACAGCAACGTAACTTCAGGCGGCTTGGGGACTATGGGCTTCGCGCTCCCTGCGGCGGTAGGTGCGGCTCTTTCGCGCCCCGACCGGCAAGTGGTTGCTATCATCGGCGATGGCGGCTTCCAAATGACCTTGCAGGAATTGGGCACCATTTTGCAGTACAAAATCCCTGTAAAAATCATGGTACTTAACAACAGCTTTTTGGGCATGGTGCGGCAGTGGCAGCAGCTTTTCTTCGAGAAACGCTACGCCTCTACTGAAATGGTAAACCCCGACTTTGTGAAGCTAGCCGAAAGTTTCTTTATCGAGGCGCACCGCGTAGAAAAACGTGAAGAACTCGCCGGTGCGCTCGACCGTATGCTCGCTAGCACGGAAGCCTTTTTCCTAGAAGTTGTGGTAGAAAAAGAGGAAAACGTGTTCCCGATGATTCCCTCTGGGGCGTGTGTGTCGGAAATTCGCTTAGAATAACCGAATGCTTGGCAAAAAATCTTTCAAAGAGTTTAATCATGGTATAAAATAGAAACGCACGTTTTATGGAATCGAACGAAAAAATATATACTATTTCTGTTTTTACGGAAAACAAAGCAGGTTTGGTAAGTCGGCTTGCGCTTATTTTTACGCGCAGAAAAATAAATATTGAAAGCCTGACCACTTCGGAGTCGGAGTTTCAAGACATTTACCGGTTTACCATCACCATTGTTTCTACCGCAGAACAAGTGCGCAAAATTGCTGGGCAAATTGAAAAGCAAATCGATGTTATCAAAGCCTATTACTACACCGACGAGGAGGTGATTTTCCAAGAAATCGCGCTTTATAAAGTGCCCACCGAGGCGTTGGAAAAAGATGCGAGTATCGAGCGGACAATTCGCAATCATCATGCGCGCATCCTGAGCATCGAGCCGGGCTTTGTGGTCATCGAAAAAACTGGGCACGAGCACGAAATCAGGGAGCTGTTCGAGCTGCTCAAACCGCACGGGGTAATGGGTTTTGTGCGCTCCGGCCGCGTGGCGGTAGCGCGTTCTATGCCCAAACTGCCCTCGTACCTCAAAGAGTTGGAGTACGGCTCCGAACAGCCTGAAAAAACGTTTTAAACAAAATATTTTTTCAAATATCATTTTATAAACTATTCTAAAAAAAAATCAGTACTTATGGCAAAAATTAATTTTGGAGGCACGGAAGAAGTAGTAGTAACCCGCGAGGAATTTCCGTTGGCAAAAGCACAAGAAGTGTTGAAAAACGACACGGTTGCCGTAATTGGCTACGGTGTACAAGGCCCCGGGCAGGCGCTCAACCAGAAAGAAAACGGTATCAACGTGATTGTGGGGCAGCGCAAGCCCTCCGCTTCGTGGGATAAGGCCGTTGCCGACGGTTGGGTGGAAGGCAAAACGCTTTTTTCGATTGAAGAAGCCTGCGAGCGTGGCACTATTCTGTGTTATCTACTCTCCGATGCCGCACAAATTGCCATGTGGCCCACCGTTAAAAAACATCTTACGCCGGGCAAAGCCCTGTATTTTTCGCATGGCTTTGGCATTACCTACAAGGAGCGCACGGGCATTGTTCCCCCCGCCGATGTGGACGTAATTTTGGTTGCGCCCAAAGGTTCGGGCACAAGTTTGCGCCGCATGTTCCTCGAAGGGCGTGGGCTAAACTCTAGCTTCGGGGTGTTCCAAGACGCGACCGGCAAAGCGCGTGACCGTGCGATTGCGCTCGGCATTGCCGTAGGTTCGGGCTATTTGTTCGAGACCGACTTCAAACGCGAGGTATTCAGCGACTTAACCGGCGAACGCGGCACGCTCATGGGTGCTATTCAAGGTATTTTTGCGGCGCAGTACGAGGTGTTGCGCAAGAACGGACACTCTCCTTCTGAGGCCTTCAACGAAACGGTGGAGGAACTTACGCAAAGCCTCATGCCGCTCGTTGCCGAGAACGGGATGGACTGGATGTATGCCAACTGTTCTACTACTGCCCAACGCGGCGCACTCGACTGGTGGAAAAAATTCCGCGATGCAGTAAAGCCTGTCTTTGAAGAACTCTACGAAAGCGTAGCCACTGGCAACGAGGCGCAAAAATCCATCGACTCGAACAGTCAGCCCGACTACCGCGCCAAGCTCGACGCCGAACTCAAAGAGCTTCACGACTCGGAAATGTGGCAAGCAGGCGCAGCAGTGCGAAAACTGCGTCCGGAAAACAATTAAATGTTCTTTTTTTTGCTATGCAAAAAGGAGGAGCACGTTGTGTGCTCCTCCTTTTTTATATCCTTTATATTATACCGAAGCGCATGAAGTTTGCGGAATTATGGTCTTATAAATCATTCAAAATCAAGTAAATCAAATCATGCCAATCCTTAAATCAAGTGAATCTTGGTATAAATTAATATCCCACTGCCGTCGCATCGCCCGTTCGCGTGTTATCGGCTGCTCCTTCGCGCGTTCCGTCGGGGCGGATGAGGATGGCTTCTATGCGCCCAATTTGGTCAATTTCCGTTACGGTGTGCCCTAGTGCGCGTAGGGTCTGCGCCGAGGCGGAATCGAGCAAAGGCTTCTCAACAACGAGCACATCTGGCAACCACTGCGCATGGATTTTTTTGGCGTTGACGGCCTCTTGCATCGTCATATCGTATTCCAGCACGTTCATCACAACTTGATATACATTGGTGATGATGGTAGAGCCTCCGGGCGTACCAACTACCATAAACAGGCTATCGTTTTTCTCTACAATCGTGGGGGTCATGCTGCTCAACATGCGCTTGCCGGGCTGTATGGAATTTGCTTCGCTGCCCACCAAGCCAAACTGATTGGGCATACCGGGCTTGATGCTAAAATCGTCCATTTCGTTGTTTAAGAAAAAGCCAGCTCCTTTTACCAACACTTTGCAACCAAAGTAACTATTGAGTGTGGTGGTAATTGCAACGGCGTTTCCTTGGGCATCTACAATAGAGAAGTGCGTAGTCTCGAAACTTTCAATGCGCTCTACTTCCCCTTCTTTAATTTCAGACGACGGAGTGGCCCGCTGCGGGTTTATGTCTTGCATACGGCCCACAATGTACGCGCTGTCGAGTAACATTTGCAAGGGCACGCTGTAGTAGTCCATATCGCCGAGGTAGCTGCTGCGGTCGGCATATACGCGGCGGAAGAGTTCGGTGTAGTGGTGCAGCGCGGCGGGAGTATTGTGTCCCATGCCCTTAAAATCGAATAATTCGCTGCCTTTCAAGAGTTGCAAAAGCGCCACGCCACCACTCGATGAGGGAGGCATGGAAATGACAGTATATTGCCCCTTGAAACGCGCTTCGAGCGGGGTGCGCCATTTAGCATAATACCCCTCTAAGTCGGTCAGCGAAATTAGTCCGCCGCCACGCTCCATTTCTTCCACAATCAGCCGTGCGGTTTCCCCTTTGTAGAAGCCGTCTGCGCCTTGGTCGCGTATGCGCGTGAGGGTTTGGGCAAGCTCGGTATATTGGATAGTTTCCCCCGCCTCGTAAGGCGTGTTACGTACTAAGAAAATAGTATCGAGATTTACGTCTAAAAACTCCGATTGAAAACGGTTGAGCAAACCGGCTTCGTATTCGGTAAGCAAAAAGCCGTTGGCGGCGAGGTCTATCGCCGGTTGGATGAGTTCGGCGAAGGGCAAACTGCCGAGTTTCTGGTGAACTTCCTGCATACCCGCCACTGTGCCCGGTACGCCAGCCGCCTTGTGTCCTTTTACGCTCAGGGAAGGAATTGGCTCCCCATTTTCATCGAGAAACATATCGCGGTCGGCGCGGCTGGGTGCTTTTTCGCGAAAATCGAGGGCGTACTTCTCGCCATTGGCTGCGCGGGCCACCATGAAGCCGCCCCCGCCAATGTTCCCAGCTTTGGGTAGCACGACGGCGAGCGCGTACTGCACGGCAATCGCCGCATCGAAGGCGTTCCCTCCTTTTTTAAGTATGGCAAGCCCAATTTCAGAGGCTAGCGGGTGGGCACTTACTACGGCGCCATTCTTTACTAAAATTCCCTCGACGCGCGTGGGGGGAGATGTTTCTTGCGTATCTTGTTGGCAGCTTGCTACGAATAGCCCTATGCAAAGAGCTGTGGCAAAACGAATTGACTTGATGCTGTTCATGTGTAGGTGTTATGTGGTTGCTGTTACGTATGGGGTAATTTCAACGCAAAGAAAGGCTAAAAGAGAGGTCTTTTTCCGTTCGTGCGCGTGAACAGTCAAAAGTATAAAGTTTTGTCGGTAAATAGTCAATCTGCACCAACGATTCGCGCTGGGAGAAGAGATTAACGAACCGAGCACCGTCGTAGCGAGAGGAGGACTTGTGTCCCTTGCACGGGAAGTCGCACAGGAATATTTTTGGAGAAAAAGTCCTCCTAAAAGCAAAAACGCCCCACATAGTGGGGCGCCTTTAAACGATCTCTATTCCTATTATCTGTGAACTGTTATCTTATATATCTTGGTAGCGTCTTACCGCTATTTTTTTCTTACTTAGCCTGATACAGGTGTACGTCGGTTTGTGGGAACGGAATACTGATGTTCTGTGCATCGAACGTTTTCTTCACATTTTCTTGCATATCGAAGAAGATACCCCAGTAGTTGGGCGCTTCGCACCATACGCGGACTACAAAGTCCACGGAGCTGTCGCCCAAGTTGCTTACCGCTACGAACGGCGCAGGGTCTTTCAAAATACGAGCATCTTTTTCGATGAGCCCCATCAAGGTAGCTTTTGCCTTGTCAATGTCGTCGCTGTAGCCAATGCCGAAGGTGAAGTCCACGCGTCGTCTTGGCTCAGTTGAGTAGTTGACAATTGCTCCGCCTGCCACTGGCCCGTTTGCAAGAATAATCGTTTTATTATCTGGCGTTTTCAAGATAGTGTTGAAAATCATAATCTTGTTTACCGAGCCA
>CAYUJH010000106.1:0-7241 GCA_964444995.1 uncultured Roseobacteraceae bacterium
CAAATAGTCTTTTCTTACTAGATAAGCCGTTGATACACTCCACTTTACAATGTCGAGTGCAATTTTTTCTGGTAGCTGTTATGAGTAACAAATCGTACTTGACAATAGACATATTCAGACGTACTGCCTAGTTTTGAAATACACCTCATGCAATCAAATTATTTTTTATTTAAGAAGGAAGAATACATCCATACCAACTTTTCTTGAGCCCGAATATAATCACTCATCAAGGAATTAGTTCCTTCGTCTCCTGCGTCGGCCGATATGGTTAATAGTTCTCGCTGAAGGATAATAATCGTTTGAAAGGAAATCAGAATATCTTCTACGGCTTGTATGCCGTCGCTTACTTGGGCACTTTCCTTTATTTTTGAAGTGGTGCGATAGTCTGCATAGTTGTGCTTTGGCGTGTAACCCAAGGTTAAGATTCTTTCGGCAACCTCGTCGATTTTCAGCAACAAATCGTTGTATAACTCTTCAAACTTCAGGTGGAGTTCGAAGAATTTTTCGCCTTTTATGTTCCAATGATAGCCACGCGTGTTTTGATAAAATATAGAGTAATTGGCTAAAAGGTCGTTCAGTTTTTCTGCTAAGTGTTTTGCTTTGTGGCTATCAAGCCCGATTGCATTTGTGTTTTTCATGTTATTTGAAATTGAAATATTGAATTTGTTTATTGCACTCATTGTTCAATTGTACTTACTTAACAGAACTCTCTCTACTATAGTTGCAATTACATTCTCTAAAGGCGACTCGCCCCTACCCCTACCCCAACCTCGTAGGCGGAGCAAATGTGGGCGTGTAGGCTAACTGCTTGAGCAGCGTTTGGCGAGTAATAGGTGTTTTAGAGGGGTTGATGTCCAAAAGGTTGAGCAGGCGAAACTGTTGCACAAAAATCCCTGACCAATTCGCAGGCGGCACGTTTAACATGTCGCAGAGGACATCGCCCATCACAAAGCGCATGTAGGTAGGCATGTAGCCTTTCGGGAAGCGGGCTACTTCGGGAAGTTGCTCGTAGTAGTGTAGTAACGAAGCGGTAAGTACCTGACCCGCCTCTGAGGGTTTGAAGTTGCGCTTGCGGATAAGTCGCTCTAAGACAGCTGCTTCGCGCGGCGACTCGGGCAATAGCTCTTCGCTTACCCCCATCAGATAACCGACTACGCGCCACGCATGTAGCCACGCCTCGGCTTCGGCTTGGGACACGGTGCACCCTATTTTTTTTAAACCTCGCAAGATAATGAGCGAAAAGGCGAGATTGGTTCCTGCCATGTCTTCTTGGTTGATAGGTTGCCCCCATGCTTCGTTCCAGAGGGTGCCGTGCCGAAGGATATGGTAGCGGATAGTCGCGTGGATAAGGCGCACTTTTTGGATGGAGCGCAGAGCGCGTCCGCTGGGCATAAATGCCTCATTTTCAAACAAATCGAACACAAAAAGAGCTGTTTCCAAGAGCCGGTTTTGGGTATCGCGCCGAATGCGCTCCGAAAGGTGCAGCACCTGCGCCCCGTCGGCAGCGGCATAGCAATAAGGCAAGGCGTAGCTGCCCAACAAGCTCATAATTTGCAGCGCGTTTCGGTCGAAGAAGCGGCGTGCGCGTTTCAACGTATCCGCGTTTGCCCACGCGGGCAGGCTACTCGTTTGGACAAAGAACTGTGCTAAGGGCTGCGGTAGCTCCTCGGGCAAAGAAGCATTGTTCGTAGAAAGACGCGCCAGCATTTCGCGAAATTGCGGCGCGTCTTTGTCGTTGAAGCAAGCCGCTGCGGCAGCATCGGCAAGGGGGTCTTGTAAGGTACGTGCGTGCGCGAGTTGCGCGGTGGAATAGGTTTTCATCATCGCTGCGAAGGGTTTGCCTTTGTAAGCGACTGTATAACCCCAAAGTTGTTTTTACAACACGCCCTTTGTGCTAGGAATTCGGCTCGAAGTGCGCTGAATAGCCATACGGATAGCTTTGGCAAATGCTTTAAAAATTGCTTCGATTTTGTGGTGCTCGTTTTGCCCGTCGGCCTGCACGTTGAGGTTGCACTTGGCCGTATCGGTAAAGGATTTGAAGAAATGGTAAAACATTTCGGTAGGCATTTTCCCGATTTTTTCGCGGCGGAACTCGGCTTGCCATACCAACCAATTGCGCCCCGAAAAGTCGAGGGCTACTTGGGCGAGCACGTCGTCCATCGGCAGTACGAAGCCGTACCGCTCGATGCCTTTTTTATCGCCAAGTGCCTTGAGAAAAGCCTCTCCGAGGGCAAGGGCGGTATCTTCGACGGTGTGGTGGTCGTCGATATGGAGGTCGCCAGTAACAGAAATGTGCAAGTCGCAGCCGGCATGACGCGCAATTTGCTCGAGCATGTGGTCGAAAAAGCCAAGACCAGTCCGAATGTCCGCCTTCGCGCTGCCGTCGAGGTTGAGCGCAATGCGGATATCGGTTTCGTTCGTTTTGCGGTGAACCTCTGCCGTGCGCGGCGGGTGTTTTAAGAACTGATAAATCTCGTCCCAGTTGGTGGTGGAAAGTGCGGCACCTTCGGCAGGTTGTTCGCCAATAAAAATGGCTTTCGCACCCAAATTTTGCGCAAGTTCTACGTCGGTGAGGCGGTCGCCAAGCACGTAGGAGTTGGCAAGGTCGTATTCGTCTGTAAAATAGGCGTTTAACATCCCCGTGCCGGGTTTGCGCGTGGGCAGATTGTCGTGTGGGAACGAGCGGTCGATGTGGATAGCTTCGAACAGGATGCCTTCGTTAGTGAGCAATTCCATCATTTTGTTGTGCGCCGGCCAAAAGGCATCTTCGGGAAACGAAGGTGTTCCCAGACCGTCTTGGTTGGTTACCATCACGAGGGTGTAGTCGAGCGTAGTAGCAATTTTGTGTAAATTGACCACAACTTTCGGCAAAAAGCTTAGTTTTTCGAGGGAATCCACCTGAAAATCGATAGGAGGATCTACGATAATCGTCCCGTCGCGGTCTATAAAGAGGACTTTTTTAGGGGTTCTGTTCATGGCAAATACGTCTAGTGGCTATACACGAATTGGTTTCGAAAAATCAGGACTTGAAAATCCTTGCAAATCAAGTGAATCAAATCAAGAAAATCCTCACATCCTATAAATCTTGGTGTACATTTGAGCGTTATACGGTTTTTGAGGAGGCAAAAGTCCTTAAAACCTTTCACTTTGGCACAGCATGAGGTATATTTTTATTTTTAGCTTGTTGGGAATCCTGCTCCTTCATGCAGCAGCTTGGGCACAGGTGGCAGATAGTTCGCTGGTGCGTGCGCGGCTGTCGCAGTTGCAAAAAATAGAGCGCACGAACCTTATCTTGCAGCAAACCGAAGAAAAAGCAGCGGAAAATATGGCTGCGGTGCGTGCCCTCGACGAACAAATTGCACAACGAAACGCGCTTCTGCTTGCCCTTACCGACGAATTGCAATGGCTCGACGCGCAAATAGACGAAACAAGCACCGTAGTAGCAAGCATGACCGAAGACTTGGAAAAGCTCAAAACTGAGTACGCTGCCATGGTCTATTTCTCCTCCAAATCGGGCGATGCTGTTGAGCGGCTCTCCTATCTGTTTTCCAGCGAAACGGTCAATCAGTTTCTGGCACGCATTCAGTACCTGCGGCAGTATCAGCAAAGCCGACAGCAGCAAATCCAAGCCATTAACAGCGTAAAGGGAGTACTTACCGAACAGCACGCGCACTATGAAACGCTCAAGGAAAGTAAAACTGCCTTGCTCGATTCGACCGAGCGCAACGGACAAACGCTGTACGCGCTCAAAGAAGAACGAAAAGCTATGATTGACAAGCTAAAGGCAAAGGACAAAACACTGCGCGAAGCACTTCGCAACGAACAAGCCGCCTTACAGACACTCGACCAACGCATCAACGAGCGCGTAAAGCAGCGGGTGAGCCTATCGGAAAGTGGGGATGCTGACCTCCCTCCTACTCCTTCTACTACCAAATCGGCTGCCGATTTTTCTGCGTTGAAAGGCTATCTAGGATGGCCGGTGGAAGAAGGGTTTATTTCTTCGCAATTTGGCAAACATCCGCATCCTGTCCTCACCGATATATGGATAGAAAATAACGGCGTGGACATTCGCACCAAAGCTGGTGCGCAGGTACGGGCGGTGTACGGCGGGCGCGTAGTCTTGGTCACAAAATTACCCGAAATGGAGTATATGGTATTGGTACAACACGGCAATTATTTCACCGCCTACTCGAAATTAGAAAGCGTAACAGTAGGTCTCAACGATGTGGTAGATAAAAATCAGCCATTAGGCAAAGTGCTTACCAACGCCGAAGGAGTCGCCGAGGTACAGTTCCAAATTTGGCACTATCAGCAAAAACTCAACCCCTCCTTTTGGCTTTCCAAGTAAACCTCTAGCTATCGCGCTGGGCATTATTTGCCCGAATCTTTCGTATATTGCCCAGCCGAAAAATACGCGTGTTTGGTGTGCAACTACTACAAGAACACGCATTTTTAAGCTATGTATTGTATAAAAACCTGAAAATCAACACCATGAAACACTACTCTTTCGCTGGGCTTTTCGCTCTTTGTGGTGCGCTACTCGCCACGCAATTACACGCTCAGACCAACGGCTGGCAACAACGCACCATGTATGAAATGGAGGTAGATATGAACGTGAATACCAATCGTTACACCGGTACGCAGGTGCTCACCTACACCAACAATTCTCCCGACACCCTTACGCACCTGTTCTATCATCTGTATTACAACGCCTTTCAGCCTAACAGTATGATGGACGTTCGCTCGCGGACTATTTCCGACCCCGATGGCCGCGTGCGCGACCGTATTTCTAAGCTATCGGAGGAAGAAATCGGCTTTTTGCGCGTGAAATCACTGAAAATGGGTGGTAAAACTATCGCCTTCGAAGAAAATGAGACGATTTTAGAGGTGCCTCTAGCTACCCCTATTCTGCCGAAAGCTACCGTAAAACTCGACATGGAGTTTGAAGGCCAAATACCCCTGCAAGTGCGCCGTTCAGGCCGCGACAGCGAAGAGGGCGTGCGCTACTCTATGTCGCAGTGGTTTCCCAAACTCTGCGAATACGACTACGAAGGCTGGCATTCCAACCCTTACATCGGCCGCGAGTTCCACGGCGTATGGGGCGACTTCGACGTGAAAATCACGATAGATTCTGCCTATACCGTTGGCGGCACAGGCTACCTGCAAAATGCGCAGCAAATTGGGCATGGCTACGAAAAACCCGGCAGCAAGGTAAACCGCCCCAAAGGCGACAAGCTCACGTGGCACTTCAAAGCACCCAATGTGCACGATTTTATGTGGGCTGCCGACCCCGAATATGTGCACTATACCACCCAAGTTCCCAACGGCGGTCCTACGCTGCATTTCCTCTACAAAGACGACCCCACGATAGCCGACAACTGGCAGCAACTCGGCAGCTATACCGCACGCGCTTTTACGTATATGAATACACATTTTGGCCGCTATCCGTACGAGCAATTTTCGACCATACAGGGCGGCGACGGCGGCATGGAGTACGCCATGAGCACCCTTATCACAGGCCGTAGAAGCCTGCGCAGCCTCGTAGGTGTTACCGTCCACGAACTTGTACACAGTTGGTTCCAAGGCGCACTGGCCACCAACGAAGCCTTGTATGCATGGATGGACGAAGGGTTTACCTCGTATGCTACTGCCTTGGTAATGAATGAGTTGTTTCCTTCAAACGACCCGAACAACAACATTTTTGCCGGTTCGTACAGCAGCTACTACAACCTCGTAAAAAGTGGGCTAGAAGAACCCATGACCAGCCACGCCGACCACTACGCTACCAACCGTGCGTACAGCATCGCTGCATATTCGAAAGGCGCAATTGCCCTACACCAACTCGGGTATGTAATTGGCAACGATGTGCTTATGCGCGGAATGCGTCGCTATTTTTACACATGGCGTTTCAAACATCCTACCGTAGCAGATTTCAAGCGCGTAATGGAGAAAGAATCTGGGCTGGAACTCGACTGGTACTTTGAACACTGGGTCAATACTACCAACACGATTGACTACGGCGTAGGCGAACTGCTCCCCCAAGGCGATGAAACCCTCGTTACCCTGCACCGCCACGGCAATATGATGATGCCTGTTGAACTATTCGTCCTCTACAAAGATGGAAGCCTTGAGATGTTCTACATTCCGCTGGCGATAATGCGCGGCGAAAAAAAGCCTGAAAACGACGTAAAACGCACCGTCATGGAAGATTGGCCCTGGGTGAACCCTACCTACACCTTCGCAGTACCCGCCAAAATGGATGACATCGCCGCGTTCGTGATAGACCCTTCGCAGCGCATGGCTGATGTGGAACAGGGCAACAACGCCAAAGAAGTGGCTGCTCCTACACGTGTATTCGCGCCTAAGAAGTAGGTATGCTTGAGATGGTCTGGTGCACTCTGACGCACCAGACCTACGCTAAGTAAAAACAAACCACACACGACTGTTTTTACTGTAAAACAGAACAAAGTTACCCGCCTTACCAACACTCCCACAACGAACTTGCCGCACGACAGAAAAAATAAATCCAGCAAATTATAGATGAAAAAATCGGAATTATACCCACTCACGTTTATTCCTATTTACAAGGATAAAATCTGGGGAGGACAGAAGATAAAAACTGTGTTAGGTAAAGATGTTCCTGCGATGGAAAACTGCGGGGAAACGTGGGAGCTATCCGATGTACACGGAAGTATTTCCGTCGTGAAGGAGGGGGCGTTGGCAGGTTGGCAACTCCCCGAACTCGCCGTCGAGTACGGCGATGCGCTGTTAGGCACAAGCGTTCGCGCACAGTTTGGCAACGGATTTCCGCTACTCATCAAATACATTGATGCCAAAGAAGACCTTTCTATTCAGGTACACCCCAACGATGCACTCGCCCAACAACGGCATGGCTGTTTGGGTAAAACCGAAATGTGGTACGTGCTGCAAGCCGACGAAACGGCAACGCTTGTTAGTGGCTTTAACCAGCCCATGCTGCCCGAAACGTACATCAAGCACCTCCGAGAAAACACGCTCGAAGAGGTGCTCAACCGCGAGGTAGTACGCGCTGGCGATGTATATTTCATGCCGGCAGGCCGCGTACATGCTATTGGCGCAGGGGTGCTACTGCTCGAAATTCAGCAAACTTCGAACATCACCTACCGCATTTACGACTACAACCGCACCGATGCACAAGGAAACACCCGCGAACTGCACACCGAGGAGGCACTCGCAGCGATTGACTATACGTATCAAGAAAA
>CAYUJH010000107.1:0-5186 GCA_964444995.1 uncultured Roseobacteraceae bacterium
ATCAAGTAAATCAAATCATGCCAATCCTTAAATCAAGTGAATCTTGGTATAAAAATCGGGCGAATCAGCGGCTGTTATTCCTCAAATCATACAAATTCTAGTATATCTTTGCCTTATGCAATTCGACGAAATACCCGGCATGAACGACGTGAAAGAGGCACTTATCGCCTCTGCGCAACACAGCCACGTAGCGCACGCCCAGCTTTTTTTGGGGCGCGAGGGGAACGCCCAGCTGCCCTTAGCCCTTGCGTATGCAGCGTACATAAACTGCAAACAGCGCACCGCCGACGGCCGCTGCGACGAGCAAGACCCCATTTTCCGCAAGTATCGCAAACTCATTCATCCCGACTTGCACTTTGTGTATCCCGTAGCTACTACCAAAAAAATAACGGCCAAACCGGTAAGCGAAATGTTCGTAGCCGAGTGGCGGAGTTTTTTGTTGGAAAGCCCCTACCGCGCCCTTAACGACTGGGCAGAGTGTTTTGGTGCGGAAAACAAGCAGCCGCAAATTTCGAGGGAGGAAAGCCGGCAAGTTGTGCGCAATCTTGCCCTCAAGGCCTTCGAGGCCGAGTACAAAACGGTGCTTATTTGGCTGCCCGAACTTATGCACCCCACTGCTGCTAACGCATTGCTTAAAATACTGGAAGAGCCGCCGGAAAAGACCTTGTTCTTGCTTGTAAGCAACAACGCCGAGGCGATATTGCCCACCATCCTATCGCGCACGCAACTGGTACACGTTCGCCCGTTCCAAGATGCCGAAATTCGGGAGTACCTCGTGCAGACCTACCAGCTTGCGGAAGAACGCGCCGCCCAAGTAGCCTATATGGCCGAGGGCAACCTGCGCGAAGCCCTGCGGATGGCTGGCGAAGGGCACGAAGAAGACCACGGCGACCTGTTCCGTGACTGGATGCGCGCCTGCTTCAAAAGCGACTACGTGCAGATGCTCAATTTCGCCGAGCAGTTCGGCGGCATGGGCAAGGAAGCGCAAAAAGCCCTGATGCGGTATAGCCTCAACGTAGTGCGCGATGCGATGTTATGGCGTTTTTCGGGCGAGGCACTCGTGCGCCTCGAAGGAGAGCGGCTTGCGTTCGTCAAAAATTTCTCGCAGGTGGTCAACGAGGCGAACCTCGAACAGTTCGTGCATCATTTCAACGAGGCGTACTTCTACCTAGAGCGCAACGCCAATGCAAAAATCACCTTCGTGGGCCTCTCTACGCGCATTGCGAAAGTTATCAAGGCGAGATAAAAGAAAGTGCTTTTCTTTAACAAAACGCGCAATCCGAAAAATGTGCGTGATAGCGCGCACTCAAGAGAGCTTAAATCCTATTACCAATACGTCGTCTATTTGCTCGATGCTGCCTTTCCATGCCTCAAAGGTTTGCTCTAGGTGGGTGCGCTGCTCGGTCATGGGTAAGCTACTTAACTCAAATAACAATTTTTTAAACGCTCCCAACATAAATTTTCGCCCCGTTTCCCCACCAAATTGGTCTTGGAAGCCATCGGAAGCAATGTAAAAAGAAGTGGGCTGCTCGAACGAGAGCGTATGTTTTTCAAAGTGTTGCCCTTCTTGGAGTTGCCCACCGATAGCTAGTTTGCTGGCTTTTACGGTAATAAAGTCGCGGTCGAAGTCGGGCGAAGCACTGTGCCGGACGGCATACAGCGGATTTTTTGCACCGGCAAAATGAAGCAATTTGCACTCTTGGTCAATCATGCACAGGGCCATATCCATCCCGTCGTACACCCGCGACTTTTCCTGCCGAAGTAGCTTGCGCAATTCGGCATCGAGTTCCTGCAAAATTTGCTGGGGTTCTATCATGTTGCGAGCAACAATCTGATTGAGTAATGTTTCCCCCAACATAGACATAAACGCACCGGGAACGCCATGCCCCGTGCAATCTACAGCCGATATGAGTATTTTTTCGCCCTCTACTCCCTTGTACCGTCGCTCCGTGCCGTGAAAGGTGTTTACTTCATCGAACATCATCTGTGGCCCCGTTTTGTGAAACCAATAGAAATCGCCACTCACCACATCTCTCGGGCGAAAGAAGACAAACGAGTGGGGCAGTGCGTCCTGAATCTCCTCTTTGCGGGGCAGGATAGCTTCTTGTATGCGCAAAGCATATTGTATGCTAGCTTTTATCTCGTTGTTTCTGCGCTCAATTTCTATTTTTTGTTCGCTAATGTTGTCGCGTTGCGCCTCTATTTCTTTTTTGCTTTGCAAAATTTCTGCCGTCCGAAGTCTGACCTCGTTTTCGAGGAGGCGATTAGCTACTTTTAGGCGATAGGTATTGATACGTACCACCCCAAAGAAGATGCTTGCCCCCAAGGTTAGCCACAGTGCCCAAGCCCACCACTCGGCGTACCACGGCTTTGCGATAGAAAACTCGAAACGCGCCGTTTGGCTAATCTGTTCAAACACGTTGCGCACGCGCACTTCAAATACGTACGTACCGGCCGGCAGATAAGTGTACTCTTTTTCTTGCCGCTCGCTCCATGCCGACCACTCCGGTTCTAGCGGCCATAAGCGATATTGATACTCGTTGGGCTTTAGCACCGGATAAAACGATGAAGAGAACTCGAACTGCACGCCATTATCTTTAAAGGGCAACTCCATTTTGAGCACGTCGGGCTGTACGAGCGTAGCAATTTGCGCAGAGTCGGTGAATGTACCTGCAAAAAATGGAGCGCGATGATTTTTCGCCTGTGCTCTGGTTATGAGAGCGTGAAATATTGGAGAGGGTAACAGGGCGCGTCGTGCGTCGAAGCGGTACAGGTGCTTGCTTCCTCCGAACCAAATGCTTGAGTCGCTATCGAACAAAATGGCGTAGGTTTGCAAATCGCGCAAGCCTTGAAAAAACACGTCGTGCGGGTCTTTTTCTTCGTTTGCAGCCAACAAGCGAACCTTGCTTTCTTGGTCTTGTTCTGCAAAAAACATAAGCACGCGTTGGTGCTCATCGAACTGCATAGGGTAAAGACTATATTTGCCCTCGGCAAACAGCCCTCCCAAACGCGAAGTAGGAACGAAACGCCCCTCGGCAGCTACAAACTGGGAAACGTTGCGGCTGGTCGCGAAAAACAGTTCTTCTTGGTTCTGATACACGTCCACGAAGCTATCGGAAAGCCCGTCTTTTTCCGAAAAGTGCGTAACCTCGTAGGTAAGTGTCTGTGGGTCGGTAAAGCGTAGGCGGTAAAGGCCGCTGTAAAATGTTCCTAGCCACAGCGTGCCGTCGGCATCTTCCGCCATAGTACGCACCTCGCCCTCTATTTCGGGGAAGGTACGCACGCGCTCCCATTCCGCATTGAAAAGCAACGCCCCATCTTGCATACCGCACAACACGTAGCCATCGGGCAGAGAACGCACTGCGCGCATCACGAAGGGGTTTGCCGAAGCCACTCGCTTGGCCGAGCCACTAACGAGTTCGTACACCCCACCGTCGGTAGCTGCGTAGTGCTTGTTTTGAATACGTATAATATTCCAGGTAGAGCCTTCAATCGCTTCAATCTTTTGAAAAGCAGGGCGATTAAAGTCTTGCTTTTGCAGTACATAAGTCCCTGAATACGTGCCAGCGTACAAGAATTGGTTGTCCTCGTACAAACTCAAGATGATACCGTCTATCCCCTCCGACTTGGTGTAGTAGGTAAGCCCGTTGAAGAGAGCCATATGACTAATCCCTGTGTTGGAAAGTATCCATAGCGCGTGTTGTGCGTCCGTATAAAGTCCTAACACTGCATTGTCGGTTAGCCCGAAGTTGCTGTCGTAGAGCGTAGAAAGCCGCCCTTTGGCGGTGAATATCAGTAGCCCTCCCGATACAGTCCCCACAGCAAGTAGCCCATTGGGCAGGACTTCTATCGAGTACCCTCTGTGCTTTGCAAGGTGGGCATCTGCCTGCGTGCGAAAAGGAAGAAATTCCGCGCCATCAAACAAAAAAATCCCGTGTTTATCGCTAATAAAAAATGATTTTCCGAGTGCGGCTGCATGGTCGTTTATCACGACGGAGGTAAAATCGGCGGGTATATGTTCCGTTGAAATCGCGATTTTTTGTGTAGGCTTTCCGTGGGCTAGTAGATGCAGAGCTGGCTCGGCCGTGAGCGCATATACTGCCTGCCGATGCACAAAACAGGCTTTTATGGGGTGTGTCATTTCTATGGGCACTACGCGCTGGTAGTCGTAGAAAAACGTCTTTTCCTGTGCATAAAAATATACACCTTCGGATAGAGCGACTACATTTCGTATATCTGTAATTTCGGAGGTCTGGACGAGCAACGCCGTGAGATCCACAAGAAAGGCACTGCCCGTAGAGTCGTGAGCTATGTAGCCAAATTCACCTTGTGCCCCAAAAAAAATGCGCCCATTGGGTGCCATGGCAAGACTCCTGACCATCGTTTGGTTTTTGGTGCGTACGATTTTCCAATCCTTCCCGTTGAATGTGAGCACACCGCTGTTCCCTCCGAAGTACATTACGCCGCGCAGGTCTTGTACTGCCGACCATGTTTGTGGCTCGGCCTTAAAGTTTGCCTCGTTGTAATGCACGGCAAAGGGCAATCCTAGTGGATAAATAGGCTCAGACGACGCATGGGTAAAAAATGCACGGCTTGCCAGAAAAAAAACCATAAAACAGCGCAACAACGCGCGGGCGCAAGTATTTTTAAGATGCATAGTGAAAAGAGTTTAGACGCACGCCCTACCAAGGCGCATCATATAAAAAGAAAAACAGCTTTAACGTTGCACAAGATGCTACACAAGATACACTTTTTCCGCGTGTCTTGCATGAAGAGCGCGTGAAGACAGCATATTAACGTACAGCCCCCTTTTTTCAGTTATACTGCTCAAAAAAAAATGTATTAGGGCTTTCGTTGCTCATACGCCTTACTCTCTTTCACAAACGGTAAGTTTTTCGCGAAGCGCACAATAGAATACACAAAAAAGCGTATGACTAATACCGCTCGCTTCGGGTGAATTTGTCTGTTCATTTCTATTGGCTTACCGCTATGAAAACTGCCTTTCTCCTATTTATCTGGATGTGGGTCGCTTTGCCGCATCTCTACGCCCAACAACGCAATCCGCTCATGGCAGCTATGCACAACTACTACGCACGCTACGAAGAGTCGCAAGAGGTGGCCTCGCTAGGCGTGCCCTTTAGCGACGACGACACGCGCTTTATCGAAGGACGTACCACCTTTGTGCA
>CAYUJH010000107.1:5196-5465 GCA_964444995.1 uncultured Roseobacteraceae bacterium
TTTTACCGATGTAGCGAACCGCAAGCCGTATCGCGAGCACGAAATTTTGGGCACGTATGCCGATATTGCCAAGCGTCATGGAGGAACTATGTTGTACCAAAGCGAAAGTTACGCTTCCTACAAATTGACACGCGCAGGCAAAGAGTACTGGCTCGTTGTGGAAACCTACGACGGTGGCAAGGCTTACACCCTCGCGCTCATCGAAACGGAAGCTATCCGAATAGACGTGAGTATCGCACAGTTTTTATCAACGCTTAATAAAGATGGTC
>CAYUJH010000107.1:5475-7115 GCA_964444995.1 uncultured Roseobacteraceae bacterium
TCCCTCTCTATATCAATTTTGAGTCTGGCAGTGCGGTATTGCCCGAAGGCGCACAGCCCGTACTTAAAAGTATTGCGCAATTGCTCGTACAAAACACGCACGTAAAACTACGCATCGAAGGGCACACCGATAACGTAGGTCGCCCCGCCGACAATCGGCTGCTTTCCGAGCAACGCGCCGTGGCAGTTATGAACGGCCTAGTAGCGATGGGTGTGGGCAAGGAGCGGCTGCAAGCCGTAGGTTTGGGCCAAGAACAGCCTTCGAACGATAACAGTACGCCCGAAGGCAGAAAGAAAAACCGAAGGGTGGAGCTGGTAAAACAAGAAAACAACTGAGCACCAAAGGCTTATTGAGTATGCGCAAAGATAGTGGGGCACAATACTGGCGTAATCTGGCGCAATTTTGCATATTTGCCAAACTTTACCCCCTGCAACTGCCATGCAACACCTCAGTACGCCTCATTTGTTGGGTATCAAGCAACTCACTGCCGACGATATTCACCTCATCCACCACACGGCCGAACAGTTCAAAGAAGTCATCAACCGTCCTATCAAAAAAGTCCCTTCGCTGCGCGACCTTACGGTAGCCAACGTGTTTTTTGAAAACTCCACGCGCACCCGCCTTTCGTTTGAACTAGCCGAAAAACGGCTTTCTGCCGATGTGGTCAACTTTTCGGCAAGTAGCAGCTCGGTGAAAAAAGGCGAGACTCTGCTCGATACCGTGCAAAATATTTTAGCAATGAAGGTGGACATGGTCGTTATGCGGCACAGCAGCCCGGGCGCACCGCACTTTCTGGCCGAGCGCATCAAAGCAAATGTCATCAACGCCGGCGACGGCACGCACGAGCACCCCACGCAGGCTCTGCTCGATACCTTCTCCATCCGGCAAAAACTCGGCACGCTCGAAGGCAAAAAAGTCGTCATCGTAGGCGATATTACACATTCTCGCGTGGCCCTTTCCAACATTTTCGCCCTGCAAAAGCTAGGCGCAGAAGTCGCTGTTTGTGGTCCTCCCACCTTGATTCCCAAATACTTACCTGCTTTGGGTGTGCGCGTAGAATCCGATGTGCGCAAGGCACTCGCATGGTGCGATGTCGCCAATGTGCTGCGCATTCAGCTAGAGCGGCAAAGCACCAAAAACTTCCCTTCGCTGCGTGAGTATGCACTCTATTATGGTATTAATAAACCCTTGCTGGATAGCTTGCCCAAGCCCATCGTCGTGATGCACCCCGGGCCTATCAACCGAGGCGTAGAAATTACGAGCGATGTAGCCGACTCCGAACATTCCCTTATCCTCGAGCAGGTAGAAAATGGCGTGGCGGTGCGTATGGCCGTATTGTATTTGTTGGCAGGGCGGATTTCGTAACCGGGTAACGCGTTTAAGGTGCATCTGTTGGCTCTTCGTTTTTGGATAAGTTGGTAGGTTTACAACCGAGTGAGTCTTCTGGAAGGGAAATTTTTCCCTCCATTTTTGGCGGCTATTATACCACGATTCACTTGATTTAAGGATTGACATGATTTGATTTGCGTGATTTTGAATGATTTATGAGACCAAAATTTCGCAAACCTCGCGCGTTTCGGTATATATAAAATCGGAGTAGCATGATAAAAGACCAATAAACACATTGATACAACCATGAT
>CAYUJH010000108.1:0-3937 GCA_964444995.1 uncultured Roseobacteraceae bacterium
GAGGGCTTCCTGCGCTTTTTTTCGCTCGTGAATATTGCGTGTGATGGATTGTATTTGGTTGGTAGGTTGTCCTTCGTTATACACCACTTGAAACGAAGATTCCAGCCACACGTAGGCACCGGTTTTGTGGAGAGCTAAATATTCGTACGTACTTTTCTCTCTACTTTTTAAGTAGAAAATAGGGTCTTTTTCGATGCCTTCATCGCGAAAGTCGGTATGTACAAGCACAAAAGGAATGGTGTCGAGGAGTTCTTCTGCTTCGTAGCCGAGTATAACCGAAATAGACGGGGAAACGTACGTAAGCCGACCGAGATTATCGTGCAGCGCGATTACGTCTTGTGAGTTTTCGGAAATGAGGCGATATTTCTCCTCGTTTTCAGCGATTGCTAAGTTGACCAGTTTTTCGTTCGTAATATCGCTTTGGATGGAAAAGAACCGCTGCTCGCCGTAGGTGTCCATATAGGGCTGTACGTACAGGCGTATCCAGTATTTTCGTCCATTTTTACTGTAATTGATAATTTCAGCCTCAAAAGGTTCTTTTTTCGCAATATTTTGCGCCATAAACTTCACCGTTTTGGGGTTGGTTTCTCGTCCTTGCAGCAGCCTGCCGGGTTGTTTACCGACCGCCTCTGCGAAGCTATACTCGGTCATTTTCGTAAACGAATCATTTACCCACAGGATAAGTCCTTTTTCGTCGGTGATGATGACCGAGTTTTGGGTATTCCGCGCAATGAGCGATAGGTTATGGATGAGGTCTTCGGCATGTTTGCGCTGGGTGATATTTTGCAAATCGCAGCCGATACTGCGTGCATTTCCGCGTGCATCGTACATGGGATAGAAACTCTCTTTTATCCAAACAAGCTGGTTATTGAGCACGCGCTTTACCTTGCGCACGTGCCGTTCGCCTAGTAGTACGTGTTGGCAGAGACGTTCCAACGATTCGCGCTCTTCTCTAGGGTAATAGTCGCGCAGGTCTTGCCCCATGCGCAGCGATTGCTGGAACAGCTGATGCGCTGCGCCGTTGTAGGAAAGAATATCAAAGTTTTTGGAGAATATCAAGTTGCCCATTCGGCTGCGCTTCTCCTCCTGTATTTCGGGGGAAGGCAACATGGCAGCACCTGCTGAAAGCTGCTCGATGATGCTCTGTTGGAACTCGTGGGTTTGGTGCAACTCTTCTTCTGCCGCACTGAGTTCTTCTACGAGTTGTTGCTGCTCTTCGAGCATGGACTGCAACTTTTGGTTGGCTACAAGTAGTTTTTGGTTAGCTGTGATAATAAAATTAGCAATATCGCGCTCAAACTGTTGCGCCACTTGCAGTTCTATTTGCTCCCATGGGGCGGAGTGCCCTCGCGTAAGTTCTACCCACCGGCTAAACGACTGACGCGGGTGCAAAAAGGGCATCCCGGCTTTTTTCTTTTCTGCACTTTTGGGGTTGCCGGCCCATATCGTTTCGCGAATAAACTCTTGTTTGAACCACAGTAAAAAATTATCTGCATTTTTCTCGCCAATGCGCAGTGCGAGTAGGCCGCTACATATGGTTGCATACTGGGCTGCGGGGGCAAAGTGTCGGGAAAGTTGGTCGGTTACAAAGAGTTTTTCGAAGGGTCGCTCATTTTGCAACCAGTTGAGCAGTGCGCGCAAGTCGTCTTCGGTAGGGGTAGTGCCGATGGTGTGCAGGCGGCCGTTCCAAAGCAAGACTGCACCGTCGGCACTATTTAAGTCGGTAAGGGAAAACGCGCCTTCTGTTAGGCCTTCCCACAAATCGTAGTCTTTGGTCATTTGCAGCAAAAGCTCTTGCCGTGCCTCGTTGAAAATGCCTAGCAGTTGCTCGTCGGTTTCGGTGCGCTCTATTTTGAGTTGCACGCTGAAAAACTTGACGAGCGTATTGGCTATGTTGCGTTTTTGCACGGAAAGGTGCTTCGTAGCGAAGTGATGACAGGTTGCGATGCCCCATAGGCGTTCGCCGTAGCGTATCGAGAACGTAAGCGACGACGCCAAACCCATGTTTTGCAGATACTCTAAATGCAACTCCGAAGGGTTGCGCAATACAGACGGAAGCAAGTTGGTAGGCTGACCGGTGAGCGGATTGGTGTACGGAACGATGCCGTACGTTTCACCGTGCACATTTGGAATGTAGCGAGGAGGGCCAGTGCGCATCATTTCACGGGCTTGCTTTGGAATATCTTGCGGGGGGAAATGGTGATGCAAAAAGGAATTTCCTTCGGGTGCATCGAGTGTTTCGGCGACTACTTGCCCTTGCCAATCTTCCTGAAATTCCATGAGCAACACCCGCTCGTAGCCCACAATGCGTTGCAAGGCATCGGTAAAGGCTTGGTACAAAAGGGGCAGTGTTTTGGCGGTCATCGCCTCGACACCTTCCATGAGGAGCGCCTGCAACTGCGGGGCATTTTCTTCTACCTCGCATATTTCGGCTTCTATGAGCAGGTTACTACCCGAGCGCTTATACTGCAAGCACCAGCGCGCCGCTTTGTTTGCTACGATATGCTCGGCATGTACATTTTCTGTATGCAACCATGCGCGGAAACTTTCTACACTTTCCTGAGGGAGTAGCGTATCAAAAGGCTTATTTAAAACTTCTTCCGGTGTTTTTTGTGCAAAATGAGCCACATTTTCACTCACTTGCAAAACTTTATGTGTTTCACGCTCTAAGACAAACAGCACCCCGAATGCTTGTATACGACCTATCTGATGAATCGGTTCGCTTTCGCACGTATCTAAGGTAATGATGTCTAGGTGCGGGTAGTTAATCATCTGCAAAGGAGTGTTCATATCATCATTTAGTTTCTTCGCGGCTCTTGCCGTACTAAGATATGCAAAAATCGCAAAACTTTCCGTTTTTCAAAAAAAATGCTTCGACTTATACATGTAAGAACACATATATAAGTCGGTTCAACAAAGCGAGCAGACGAAATGTTTTTACTTTTTTGGTGTGCCCTAGCGCATTTTTCCATCTTTTGGTTCTGCCTTGCCTAAACTATAGCGGAGCGTAGCCAAAACAATGCGTGTTTCCCAATTTCGGCGAGATGTCTGCCGGAAGTTAGGGCCATAGTTTTCGCCTCTAAAGTCGCGGGTATCGAAAATATCGCGGAACGAAAGGCTGGCACTCAATTTTTTGTCAAAGAAGTTTTTTTGCAAACTCACATCCATGTAGTAGCGAGCCAAGTCGCGGCCTTGTGCTTCAATTTCTGGGGCAGTGTAGTTGCCCGTAAATTGCAAGCCAACGCCCCCTGGCAGGCTAAAGTCTGCGTTGAACTTGGCATACCACGAAATGCCCGAGTTGGTGAACGACTCGTCGAGGTTTGAACCATCTACCACCATTTGGAATATAGAATAACTTGCGTTTACGCTCCACCACTTGGTAAGCGTAGCCGTACCGATAAGCTCTAAGCCGTAGGTATCCATAGAGGTAAGATTTTGTGGACCGCGCACCGAAATGCCATCCTCAAGGCGCACAATCCAATCTACTTGGTTGTTCACGCGGCGGTAAAAGCCAGTGGTGGCGAGCGAAAACTTTTCTGTTTGCAACATGTGCCCAACCTCATAGGAGTTGATGTATTCAGGTTGCAAGTTGGGGTCGCCCACCCATACGTTGAGCGAGTCCGACACGTCGCGGAAGGGGTTGAGCCAACGCGCCCGTGGGCGGTCTATGCGGCGGCTATACGTAAATTTGAGCGTATTTTCTTCGTTGGCGCGAAAGGCAACCTGCAGCGAAGGGAAAAAGTCGAGGTAGGCTTGTCGGTTGACCTCGTCGGTATCCACAAGACGCGTGTTGACGAAGGTTTGCTCGGCGCGTACGCCGGCGGCCACATCGAATTTCTGCCCAAGCGTTTGGCTGTAAATGGTATAGCCGGCATGTACTTGGTCGTCGAAAATGAAGCGGTTTGTAGGATTTCGCTCCTCATACACATTGGTTTCG
>CAYUJH010000108.1:3947-5535 GCA_964444995.1 uncultured Roseobacteraceae bacterium
TGGTACAAAAAGTCGGTGTCCATTTTTCGCCAAACCGATTTGTACCCGGCTTCGAGTTTGCCGGCGCCGAGTGGCTGGCTGTAGTCGAGCTGCGCGATACTCGTAGTGTTGCGGCGGTCGGTGGTGGCTTTTTGCAAATCGTTGGCTGGGCGCTGCTGCATTTCTTCGAGCAAAAACGCGCCGTTGTAGATATTAATGCGCTCGTCGTCCACCGATTGCCGCACCGAGTTGCTCACCACCGCCCGCAGCTCGCGGTCGGGGTTGTCGAACATGAACGCATACACAAGCGCGTTGTCGTAGGTAAGGTTATCGTCAAACCGGTCGTTTTGGCGGATATATTGCGTTCGCAGCGCATCGTCGGAGAGGTTCGATACTCTTGTTTGCAGGGCACTGCTACGTGTTTGGTCGCCAAGGCTAAGTACGCCTTCGTACGATATTTTATGTTTGTTAAAGAAAAAATCGGTACTTAGGTTCATTGTATGCTCTATGTCGGTGCGCGCGCCTGTGTTGAACTGCGTCATCAGCTCATCGGCATCAAAACGTTCGCGGAAGGCGTGCCCGTCGTTGACCGAAGCCCATGAGCGGTAGGTGTAGCCACCGGCTATTCGGATGTTTTCCTGCCCGTAGCCGCCACGCACCGACGCATTGGTGCGCTGCCGCGTGCCGTAGGTAATTTCCGCGCTCCCGTTTCCGCCTGCGTCGCCTCCTTTTTTGAGTTGGATATTGAGCACCCCACCGGCGGCTTGCGCGTCGTACTTGGCGTTGGGGTTATTAATCACCTGAATTTTCTTGATGGCACTAGCCGGAATTTGGTCGAGGTTTGCCACGAGCGACGAGTTGCGCCCGTCAATCAGCACGTTTGT
The DNA here is from genome assembly GCA_964444995.1 of uncultured Roseobacteraceae bacterium. GTDB lineage: Bacteria > Bacteroidota > Bacteroidia > Cytophagales > Flammeovirgaceae > CAYUJH01. The sequence continues at coordinate 4,811 of CAYUJH010000108.1, forward strand.
ATTTCCGCTGCCGCGAATAGAGATAGACCCGTCGTCGTTTACCCGAATCGAAGGCGTATTGCGCAGCACATCGAGCAGCGTGCCGCCCACGTTCGAGATAGTTTGTTCGGGCTGGATTTCAATGCCTTCGAGCGTGGCGGTAACGGGAGTGAGAATCTGATTGGCTTCTATCGTTACCTCGCCAACGAGTTGCACATCTTCCTCCATAGCGAGTTTGCCCAAGTTGGTTGCGCGGTCTATGCGGATGCCTTCAAGTACTTTCTCCTTAAAGCCTACAAAGGTGATGCGCACATTGTACGTCCCTTTAGCCACCGAGAGTGCAAATTTGCCATGTGCGTCGGACGTTGTGCCGCCGACAAGGCCTCCCTCGCCTTGCGTGCCAAACAGTGCGACTTGGGCAAAGCTCACAGGCTCGTCGGTCTGCTCCAAAAAAAGTTGTCCTTCTACGCGTACGCGCTCCTGCGCTCGCAAGGTTGAAAAAGAGGACAATGATACGAGAAGAACAAATAAAAAACGTAGAGAAAAAGCGTGTTTCAAGATTTTCATAGGAGGTTGCTTGTGTTTAGATGATTTTGCTGGGTTTTGCATAAACATATGTAAGTACAAATGTCATTATAAAGACTGTTTGCAAGCCCTTACTGTTCAATAGATTAACACCCTTGTAAGAAAAAACAAGGCCTTTAACGCATGTTTAACGAATAACCGAGGAAAGACTGGCTGTATGC
>CAYUJH010000108.1:5545-7091 GCA_964444995.1 uncultured Roseobacteraceae bacterium
CCTGATAGCTCATCATTGCCGCTTGGATTTCCTGCAAATGAATGTAAGCGTTGTTGCCACAAAGTCAAAACACAAAAATATTTCCTTTTTTTTGAATGTTCATTTGCACTTCTTTAAAAATATTTGAAAATTAGTAAAAGTTTTGTGCCGTCGAATACATGCAGTGCCCTACTTTTGCGGCAGGTATCACTTCAAACATTGTATATGAAAGATAAGGTAGTTGTCATTACGGGTGGTTCTTCGGGCATTGGCAAAGCACTCGCCGAAGCCTTTGGGGAACAGGGCAGTAAGATTGTCATCACTGGCCGCCGGCTCGAACCGCTGCACGAAGTCGCCGATGCGCTAAAGGCAAAAGGCATTGAAACCATGCTCGTGCAGGCCGATGTAAGCAACGAGGCCGACAACGCCCGCATGGCCGAGGAAGTCCTCCAACGCTTTGGTAAAATAGATATACTGATAAACAACGCAGGTATTTCCATGCGTGCCCTGTTTGAAGAAGTGGATTTGGAGGTTGTCAAAAAAGTGATGGACATCAACTTTTACGGCGTGTTGTACGCTACCAAGTACTGCCTGCCGTCTATCCTCGAAAACAAAGGCTCGGTGGTGGGCATCTCTTCGATAGCTGGCTACCGCGGCCTGCCCGGCCGAACGGGATATTCTGCCTCTAAGTTTGCCCTACAAGGCTTTTTAGAGGTACTCCGTACCGAAATGCTCCACAAAGGGGTACACGTGCTCACGGCGTGTCCGGGGTTTACCACCTCCAACATCCGCAAAGCATCGCTCACCAAAGATGGAAGCTCGCAAGGCGAGTCGCCCCGCGACGAAAACAACATGATGAGTGCCGAAGAATGTGCCCGCCGCATCTACAACGCCACCAAAAAACGAAAAAAGATACTGATTCTAACCTCTCTGGGGATTTTTACCGTATGGATGAACAAGCTGTTCCCCAGCCTAATGGATAGCATTGTATATAGGGAAATGGCCAAGGAAGCCAATGCTCCCATCTCGTAGCCCTCAATTCTTCACCAAATATTCCTACCCATGCCCATCCCTACTATCTGTTCGTTGACCTATTTCTTTGCGCTGTGGTGGCTAACCCCCTTAGCCGAGCCTATTTCCTCGTCGAAAATGGCTATTTTCGACCTCACCGAACCACAGGAAGGGAACTTTCATCTAAAAGCCGTCTTCAACCGACGAAATTTGTTGCAGACCCTGCAAGGGCAGTACGGCGAGGTGATAGAGGATAGTTTGTCTGCGCCTTTAACGGAGTACCTCGCCGAGCATGTAACCTTTTCCTTCGACGACGAGCCGGTTACCCTCGAATGGCAAGAAGCCCGTACTGGCGAGCAATTCGTCTCCATTGAAGCCAAAATACGTACGGCCGTGCAAAAGCCCTACCGCATTCGCATTACCAATACCTGCCTTATTCAAGATATCACCCAACATGCCAACCTCATTCGCCTGTATCTGCACCAAAATAAGCGCATTTTTCGCTTAGATGCCTCGCGCAAAAGCACCGTCGTACAGTACAGGCCCTGACTTTTTG
>CAYUJH010000109.1:0-5136 GCA_964444995.1 uncultured Roseobacteraceae bacterium
CGCCTTCTTTACCTGCGGTTTCGTCTTTTTTACCACTCACTATATTTCCTGCGTCGTCGAGCAGCACTACGTTGGCTAATGGGTCGAACGGCGTATTTTCTTGCGTGGGCGTGGTAGTGGGTTTCGTAGGCTCTTCCCCACGTACAATTAGGATTTGCCCAGTAGTGAGCGCAAGGTCGCGGGGCAAGTCGTTCCAATTTTGTAGCTGCGTAGTTGTAATACCATACTCTTTGGCAATGCTAAAAGGCGTGTCGCCTTCTTTTACAATGTGAAAACGATTATTGACTACCGCATTGCTAGCTTGCGTATTGTCTTTGGGGGTTGTGGTTGTGGGGCGAGTTGTTGTGGTGTTAGGAGTTCCCGCCAGTTCGGAGGTGGTAGCAGGCTCATCTTGGGGGACAGCTCTGAATGTAGGCTTATCGTTTTTGCCTCGGCGTTTTTGCAAGAGCAACACGCGCCCTGCCACAAGGTCTTCGCCCTCTCCCATTCTGTTAAAACGCGCTACCGAGCGGCTTTGCATCCCAAAACGCTGCGCTACGCGCCACACATTTTCGCCCCGGCGCACTACGTGTTCGGCAATAGGCCCCCGTTTGTTTTTCTTTTTCAGGTAATACAGCTGGCCGGGCACGAGTGTCTCAAACTTGTCCATCTCATTGATTTTCCGAAACTTACTATCCGAGATTTTTAAACCTTCCAACACGGCATAGCTATTTCTGAAACGCCCTGCAATAAAGGCAGGCAGACCATTTGCCGTAACTAGCGTTACGTCTTCGCCCGCGATTTTTTGCACGCGTTTTTCCTTTAGAATAGGATATTTGCTAGAAGGGTCTTCCGTAGGCGACGTGGCAGTACTTGTAAGTGTCGTAGCGGTCGGAGAGGGGTTAGACGTTGCCGAAGCGTTCAATGCCTTGCTTACCTGCTCCGACGAGGTGAACACCTCGCCAGCGGTAGGCTCTATTAGCGAAAATTTGCGCACCCACTCTGCACGTTGCGTGATAGGTACGGGCAGTAGTAAGGCATATTTAGTGTTTTGCGGAACAACAGTGGTTTTTAGCCATGCGTTGTGCCGTTCTACTAGCGCAGCATCGGCTGCAGTAAGCCCTACTACCGCCGCGACGGTTTTGCCCGTTGCGCCCGGATATTCCAACAGCTGGTACGAGAGGCTCTCTGCGCCGCGCTCGAAAGTGAGTTTGTAGGCCAAAAAATGTACAATATAGTGGTGCGTAGTCTTATCGAGTTTCATGTTTACTGCGCCTATATAGCGACGGTCTATGAGGCTATTGGCACCTGTAATTCCTAAGCGGTAAGAAAGGAGGGTGTAGAGCCAATTCTGCATGAAATATTGGTTTTTTTTGAGGTAACGCGCCGCCGCAAAGGTAGAAGCCATCACGTGATTGCGCTCGTCTATTTGCGCATCTACCCGTATGCCGAGTTCTTTGGCCGAGAAGTCTTGTAACTGCCAGTAGCCCATGCCGTCGTTGCGATTGCTTACAAAGGGCAATAACATACTTTCTTGCAGCGCCAAGTACTTAAAGTCGGACGGTACATCTTCGGAACGAAGCACCTTTTCGATTAAGGGGAAGTAGAGCGCCACTCGCTCGTTAAACTCCCTAAGATGCAGGCGGTCTGCCTGAAGCACCTTTATTTTATCTCCTACTAGCGCACGCACGTCTTTATCGAGTTCTAACTCAAGGTTGGCAAAACGGATTTTGCTGGGAACGTTGTCAGTAGCCCACAGGCTCGCCGAGGTGCTAAAAAGTATTAGTAGGACAAGGGATAGTGTCTTCATCTGCTCAATTTTTAAAATACATATGTTTTTTACTACGACCTTCGGTTTTGCAAAATTTGACGTTTGGGCGATGGTATTTTTCAAATCGAATCACACGCGCCTCAAAACCTTCAATCGTTAATTTAACAACAATTATCTAAACTGCCTAATTATCAGGCAAAAGTTTTCCTTTTTATCTTACCAAAACGCCTTGTAGTGGGGCAATCTTGTATATGCACAAAGATTTACCCTGCCTGCTCCTCGCAGCCCACACCCACTTGCTGTAAATGCGCCCAAAAACTGGGATACGATTTGTGTACCACATCGGGGTTTTCGATACAGATGTGCTGCCGCGTGGCTAAGGGGGCGAAGGCCATTGCCATGCGGTGGTCTTCGTAAGTAGCAAAGCGCGTACGCGGAGGTAGATTGAACGGGGTAGCGGGTATATGCAGCGCGTCATCGCCCGCTATGCGCACCGATACGCCCATTTTACCCAATTCCTGCTCTAGGGCAGCAATGCGGTCGGTTTCTTTGATGCGCAAACTAGCCAAGCCTGTTAGGTGCGCTTCTATCCCCAAGGCGGCGCACACTACAGAGACCGTCTGCGCGAGGTCGGGACAGTGTGCAAAATCAAAGGAGAAAGGCTCGTCGGTTTTCGGGGGAATTTTGGTCAGTGTGGCACCTTCGGCATGGAACGTGGTGCGCACGCCCAACGGTGCCATAATCTGCGCAATGACGGCATCCCCTTGCAGCGAGTGCTCCCGAAGCCCCAACAGCGTAAGACTGCCCGACTCGGCCAACGCCACAAGGCTGTACCAGTAGCTCGCGCCCGACCAATCGGACTCGATGCGGTACGTGCCCCCGCGATAAGGCTGTGGTGCTACATGAATCGTTTGCCCTTCCCAACGGTGCGCAACCCCAAACTGCTTCATGAGCGCGAGGGTCATTTCGATATACGGGCGCGAGCCAATCGTACCCTCTAGTTCGAGCGAGAGACCTTGCGGCAGCGTGGGGGCTATCATCAGCAAGGCAGAAATATACTGGCTGCTCACATCGCCCCGCAGGCGAACGTGCGCACTTTTTTGCGCAAATCCTTCGAGAGAAACCGGTGGATACCCGTCGCGGTGCGTGTAGCGAATGTTGCTCCCAATGTGCCGCAGCGCCTCCACCAAAATCCCGATGGGGCGTTCTTGCATCCGCGCCGTACCTGTGAGGGTAACTTGCCGATTGGTTACTGTACAAAATGCCGTTAGGAAGCGCATCGTAGTGCCGGCATCGAGCACGTCGAGCGTGGTATCGGTGCTATTGAGCAGCCGAAGCATCGTCTGCGTGTCGCGGGCTTCCGAAAGGTTTTCCAGCTCAATCGGTTGGCTAGCAAGTTGTTGGATGATAAGGGCGCGGTTGCTTTCGCTTTTCGAGGAGGCTATGGGCAATGTGCGCGCCGCGAAGGTGGGGGTATGAGAAAGAACTTGAATGCGTTCCATACATATAGGCATTTAACAATGGATAATAACGCGCTCGGCGCAGTAAGACTCGCTTACTGCCCCAAAGATATACTATGATTTATGTGATTTTAGGATTTTCTTGATTTGATTACCCTGATTCTTTACCAAGTTACAAGACGCGGTTGCGTACATCTACCAACTGCGCCACGATGCTCAGGGCAATTTCTTGGGGCGTTTTGCAGGTCATGGGCACGCCAATCGGGCCGTGGATGCGCCTTATTTCTTGTTCTGAAAAACCAAGCAGGCGCAGGCGTTCGCTCCGCGCCTCTTGTGTTTTTCGGCTGCCAAGTGCCCCGATATAACATACAGGCGAGCGCAGGATGTGCTGCAAGGCCGGTTCGTCTATCTTTGCGTCGTGTGTGAGCAGCACTACGTAGGTATCCTCGTCGAGCGTGAGGGTGGGTAGCACCTCTTCTGGCCAGTGGGTAAGCAGTTGGCCGGGGATTTCTTGCCACTGTGTCCCCTTGGCAAACGTGCGTCGGGGGTCTATCAGCGTACTTCGGAAGCCAAAGCGGTGCGCAAGGGAAAGCAGGTGCGCCGTTGTTTGGTTCGCACCTACCACCAGCAATTTGCTCTGTGCAGGAAAAACCTGTGCGAAATATTCGGTGTCTTCGTAGGTAAAACAGCGGCTCTGCCGCGCTGCATAGCCTTCTTTTGCCTGCTGACCGACAAAATTTGGGGGCATGGTAACAAAATGCTTTTCGGGGGCGAACAGTATAGGGTTAGGCGCAGCAGGCGGCAGTTCAAACACAACAACGGCACCTTCGCCACGCGCAAGGCGAGTCGTTAACTCCTCCCACACGTGGGGATATGCCTCGCCCCAAAACGGCGCGAGCCATACACGCATTTCACCGCCGCAACTCAAGCCTACTTCCCATGCGTCGTGGTCGGCAACACCATAGTGTAACAGCCGGCCTTCGCGCTGCTCCATGACTTCGGCTACTTGCTGCAAAAGATTGCCCTCTACGCAGCCACCACTTACGGCCCCCAACATTTCATGGTTGGCGGTGAGTGCCATGCTCGCCCCTACGGGCTGCGGGGCAGAGCGCCACGTGTTGAGAACGGTTGCCAAGGCGAAGACTTTTCCGTCGGTGTGCCAATGTGTTAACGTAGAAAAAATATCTTGCATAGGTGCTAAAAAAACCAGTGTAGTGCAAAGAGAAAACCTTTTTTTAGAAACTTCGCACAAATGTACATCAAGATATGTGAATTCAGGATTTTCTTAATTTGATTTGCCTGATTTTTAATGGCTTACAAGAACTAACTTTCCCCAAAAACTTCGTGTTGTATCTGTAGCTTTTGTAAGGAACACAGCAACTGGCAACTGCGTTAGAAAGCATGGGAAAAAGGTTGCAAAACTTGGCATTTTCGAGGTTTGTTCAGTACATATCCCCCATTTGTTGGGTACATACGCCGCGCATTTACGTAAATTTTAAAGAAAATGATAAAGAAAAAGTGGGACTGGCGTGCAATATTGATTAGCCTTATTCTATCGTTTACATTTTGGGTATTTCATTCGCTTAACGCCGATCATACTGCCAATATACGCGTACCAGTGCAGGTATTGCCTGCCCATGCCGACAGTATGCAATGGGTACAAGTTAGCCCTCCTGCGCCCTATATCCACGTGAACGTGAGCGGTTACGGCTGGACCATTCTTCGCCGTACGCTAGGTATTGGTCTATCCACCCTACAAATAGATATAGCTAACCCGCTGCAAGAGCGGCATGTGCCCATCAAACCATTTCGCCCTGCTATCGACGAGATTTTACAAGAAATGCGCAGTATCAACTACATTTTAGAAGATTCGCTGTTTTTCCACTACGATACCCTCGCCCACAAAACGCTACACCTTACCCTCGA
>CAYUJH010000109.1:5146-7062 GCA_964444995.1 uncultured Roseobacteraceae bacterium
TCGACCCCGACACGGTAAATTTGGTTGAAAATCACCGAATTATTTCAGATATTATCCTCGCGCCGTCGGTTGTGGAGGTGCACGGGCCTGCCAGCGTGTTGGCTACCTATCCCGATACGCTCTACCTTACTCCCGGCCCAACGCGCCTCAGCAAAAGCTACGACGAGCAAATCCCTGTACCTCTCGCACCACACCCGTTGGTCAGAATGAGCGAAAACGTGGTAAATGTGATGTTTGACGTAGGCCTGTTTTTCCCACGAAAAATTGACGTGCCCGTAAGCGTGATTAATTTCCCCAACGACCGCACCTACGAAATTGACCCACCAGAAATTAGCATCGAGTTTTATATCCTAGCTTCGCAGGAGCTAACCCCCGACGACTATCTGCTCGTACTTCTCGACTACGACGACTACCAAGCCGCCGACTCGGTCATCGTCCCTAAAATTTATCTTCCTCAAAAAATGCACGATGTAGTCGCTACGCCAAAAAAAATAAAGGTCTATCCCCTCAAAAAATAAAACAACGTTTGCCGTACACCTTCTCTTTCCAAAAATCATGTCTTTTCAACAAAACACTTCTATACCCGCTATTCTGTTAGCCGCAGGGCAGTCGAGCCGTATGGGGCAACCCAAGCAACTACTCCCCTTTCAGCAAACTACGCTGCTCGGGCACGCTGCCGAGCAGGCGCTCGCAGCTGGCTTATCGCCGGTAGTGGTGGTGCTTGGCGCGTATGCCGCACAATGTGAGGCGGTCTTGACCCACCTTCCGGTGGAACGTGTTCTACATGCGCAGTGGGAACAGGGCATGGGTAGCAGTTTGAAGGCCGGCTTGCGCCACCTGCTACGCCTCTTACCCGCGCCTCCGCCTGCCGTGGTAGCGATGGTCTGCGACCAACCAGCCTTGCAGACTTCGCACTTGCAGGCGCTCGTACGCAGATGGCAAGCTACACACCCCCCCTTGGTAGCCTCGCGCTATGGCGAAGTGAGGGGAGTTCCCATGCTGTTAGCCGCCGAACTATTTGAAGAAGTATATACGCTAGACGACCACACCGGTGCAAAGCCTTTGATTCAAAAATACGCAGAACGTTTGGCAGAAGTCTTTTTCGCTGAAGGGACACACGATGTGGACACACCGGCCGACTACGCCCGCTGGTCTGCAAAATAAGGGGCCAGTGCAGTCTGTATCTTGGCAGGTACTCGGCAGGGTCGCCCGCTCTGCTTGTTTACAAAAACAAGCTGCGTATAACCTTTGTGCAAGAGCACCCCCGCCTCGTTAAAAAGTTCGTAACGGAAATGTATGCGCACGGTAGGAAGCTCGTCGATATAGGTGCGCAGCGTGAGCAGTTCATCGTAGCGTGCTGGCAACAAATACTCTGAATGGTTTACGAGCACAGGCATCATAATGCCTTCTTCTTCTTCGAGTTGCTTGTAGGTAATGCCGAGGGCGCGAAGGGCTTCTACGCGGCAAATTTCATAAAAAGACGCATATTTTCCATAATACACGTACCCCATTTGGTCGGTATCGGCGTAGCGGACGCGCAGGGCGTATTGGTGGCTATACATGGCAAGAAAATTAAGGGTTGGGGCGGTACTTAGCGCGTTGCATCAGCATATCGGCTTGCCCTATGCGCATAAGGTCGGGTAGAGGCAGGGCTTCGCGTTCGGCGAGCTTCCGTATAATTTGCCAGCCTACCCAGCGGCCAATGCGTCCGGGGCAGTCGGGCGAGATAGCATTCACACGCGGGCTTTCGCCTATGTACTTGTTTTTAAGAAAATGATTGGTTTCGTAGAGCAGGTTATTTTCGATGAAGTGCCCCCATATTACTGCTTCGTTGTGGTAACATTCGTCGAGCGATTGCTGCGAATAGCCTATTAACAGCGTATCGGGTGCAGTGGGGATTACTTTATCCATAAAAT
>CAYUJH010000110.1:0-6920 GCA_964444995.1 uncultured Roseobacteraceae bacterium
CTGTGGAGAAAGCCACGTTTTTGGAGTCGAAGAAAAAGCGAAGGTAGATGGCCGAGTCTATTAGGTTTGGCTAGAAAACAGAAAAACCCTTAAATTCGCACGCTTTAAGGGTTTTTTCAGTTAAGTAATCGAAGCCAAAAGTAGGCTGTGTACTCCGTACGGGAATCGAACCCGTGCTACCAGAATGAAAATCTGGCGTCCTAACCCCTAGACGAACGGAGCGTTTTTGGTTGTGCAAAATTAAGATATTCGAGCGAAAAGCAAATTTTTCTGGCATTTTTTTTCAGTTGCCTGCTCTCCTTTGTAAGTTGCACATGCTTTCTGGCGTGCTTGCTACGGGCAATGCTTACTGTATGCCCTCTGTCTTTCTGCGCCGGGCTTCGCTCGCAGCTATTTTTACAAATTTATCTTATACGCTACATAACTTTTACGCGCTATGCTTTACTCGATGACTGGTTTCGGACGTGCCGTGCTTCATACCGAACAGGCTGATATTCAGGTGGAAATCAGGACACTAAATGCCAAACAAACCGATACGTACCTTAAAATGCCGTCTATGTTCCTTTCGAAGGAGATAGAGCTAAAGCAGTTGCTCGCACAAGGCTTGCAGCGCGGGAAAATTAACCTGCTTATCGACTACCAAAGCAAACAGACCGAAGAGGGCATTGCGCAGCTCAACGAGCCTTTGTTGCGGGCGTACTACCAGCAGTTGCACGCCTTCGCTGAGTCGCTCGCGCTGCCTACCGACGACCTGCTGCGGCACGTACTCACTATGCCCGATGCCTTCACGAAGCCCGATACGAGCAAACTTATCGAGCAACGGTATGCGCAACTGCTGCCCGTGCTCCACGAGGCACTCGCGCAGTGCAACGCCTTTCGGCGGCAAGAAGGAGAAGCCCTCGAAAAAGACCTCAAAGAACGAATTACGGCTATCTCCGAACTTGTTGCGCAGGTAGAAGCCTGCGAGGCAGCACGCACCGAACGCCTCCGCGACCGACTGCGCAACCAAGTGGCAGAGTGGGAAAACAGCGAGGCCTTCGACCGCAATCGGTTTGAGCAAGAACTTCTGTATTACCTCGAAAAATTCGATATTGCGGAAGAAAAAGTCCGTCTGCGCACGCACTTAGCGTACTTTTCCGAAACGCTCGCGCAGGCAGAAGCCGACCAAGCGGGGCGCAAACTGAGTTTCATTGCCCAAGAAATTGGCCGCGAAATCAATACGATTGGCTCGAAGGCGAACGATGCGGCCATGCAGCGCGTAGTAGTAAATATGAAAGAAGAACTGGAGAAAATTAAGGAGCAACTTTTTAACGTGTTATGATAGCAATTATTGGTGCGGGTGTATCGGGCTTGGCGACCGCTTTTTATTTACAACAACGCCACATACCTTACGTATTGCTAGAAGCCTCCGACCGCGCCGGCGGCTATATTTCTTCGGTGCGCGAAGGCGAGTACCTGTTCGAGCAGGGGCCCAATTCGCTGCTCTGCGACCAAGACGTGTGGGAAATTTTAGCCGACCTCGCCCTAGCTACCGAAGTGCAGCACCCCAACCAAGTGAGCAGTGCCCGTTTTATTTTGAAAGACGGAGCATATCGCAAACTTTCGCCGAAGACCGTCTTTCTGGGTAATTTTTTTGATGTTGGCACCAAACGCGCCCTTGTATCAGAATGGTTTCGGCGGTCAAAAGCCCCTGAAAATGAAACCGTTGCCGATTTTTTCCGCCGCCGATTTTCCGAACAACTCGTGCAGTACGCCGTCAACCCGTTTGTCGCAGGGATTTACGCCGGCGACCCCGAACAACTGCTGATGCGCTTCACCTTCCCTGCGCTCTACCAAGCCGAACGCACCCACGGCTCGCTTATTCGGGGCATGATGCAGCAAAAAAGCGGAGCAAAGCGCAAGCAGTCGGTCAGTTTTCCCGAAGGGATGCAGGCATTGCCCCGCCGCCTTGCCGAGCGCGTAGAAGTACACTACAACACTCCTGTAACATCGTTAGAACGAAAGACTGATGGTTTTTTGATAAACGAAACGCACCACGTGCGCGCCGTAGTAGTTACCACCCCCGCCCGCGCCACGGCGGCGTACATAGCCTCGGTAGCGCCGGCGTTCTCCAAAGCCCTCGAATCGCTCTCGTACCCGCCTATGTGCGTGGTGCACTCGGTGTTTGCCAAAGAAGCGGCGGGTTTCGCCTTCAATGGGTTTGGGGGGCTGCATCCGGCTGCTGAAAAGCGGTTTACAGCCGGCAGTATATGGAGCAGTTCGCTGTTTACCGGCCGCGCTCCCGAAGGCGAAGTACTGCTCACTACCTTCGTAGGAGGTGCGCAGGCGAGCCGCCACACCGCTCTGCCCGATGAGCAACTGCTTGCCAACGTAACCGACGAATTGCGGCAGCTTTTCAACCTAAAAAACTTACCGAAGAGGCAGCGCCTTTTCCGTTGGCCCAAAGCCATTCCGCAGTACGACGTGCAACTGCTGGGCGTAGAGCGCCACATTCCCGAGCTTATGCGCCAATCCATTTATGTAAATGCCAATTGGTGGGGGGGCGTTTCCGTAGCCGATTGCCTAAAAAAAGGCAGAGCGTTGGCGCAACAACTAGCCGAGACGCACCCCTAGGCAACCTCTTACAAAAAACGCTCGAGTACTGCGGCCACTTGGCTTGTGCGCAAGATTTTCTGCGCAGGGGTGTCGGCTTGGGCGATGTCGCGGGTGCGATATCCCTCGGCGAGGAAACGCGCTACGGCTTGCACAACAGCTTGGCTTTCAGCGTGTAACCCAAACGAAAGGTCGAGCATCATGCCAACGGAGAGCACCGAAGCGAGCGGATTGGCGATGTCCTGCCCTGCGATGTCGGGCGCGGAGCCGTGGATAGGTTCGTACAGCCCGATGCGCTCGCCTACCGAAGCAGAAGGCAGCATCCCCATCGAGCCGGCAATTTGCGAGGCTTCGTCGGTAAGAATATCGCCAAACATGTTTCCGGTTAAAATCACATCGAACTGGCGCGGGTTGCGGATAAGCTGCATCGAAGCGTTGTCTATAAACATGTGCGTAACCTCTACGTCGGGAAATTCGCTGGCCATGCCCTGCACCACTTCGCGCCAAAGGCGAGAACTTTCCAACACGTTGGCTTTATCGACCGAGCAAAGTTTTTTGCGTCGGTTTTGCGCTGCCTGAAACGCTTTTTGGGCAATGCGGCGCACCTCGTGGCGGGTATAGCGCATGGTATCAATCGCCGTATCGCCGTTGTCTTGCCGTTCGCGTGGCGTACCGAAGTAGATGCCGCTCGTGAGTTCGCGGAAAAAGACAATATCTGCCCCGCGCAGCACCTCTTCTTTCAAGCTCGATGCGTGGATAAGTTGGTCGAACAGCTTAATAGGCCGAATGTTGGCAAACAGGTCGAACGTTTTGCGGAGTTTCAGCAGGCCTTGTTCGGGGCGCACTTTTAGGCTAGGGTCGTGGTCGTACAGGGGGTCGCCGACTGCACCTAGCAAGATTGCGTCGGCACTGTGGCAAACGTCTATGGTAGCTTGCGGAAGAGGGTCGCCCGTTGCCAAAATAGCGGCGTGGCCTATCAGTGCCTCGTCCACCTGAAAGGTGTGGCCGTAGGTTTGCCCAATGCGGTGCAGAATCTGCAGGCTGACATGCGTAACTTCTTTGCCGATGCCGTCGCCGGGGAGGAGTGCGATTTTTTTGAGTGTCATAAAAAAATGGGTTTGCGCGTAGAAAAAAGTATTCAGAAATCTGCCTGAACTAGAAATTAAAAGGGCGGCTAGCCTCGTAGGTTTCGATGTGCGTTTTCATGCTCAGTAGGTAGTCTATGTCGTCGTAGCCGTTGAGCAGGCACTCCCGCTTGTACGGGTTTAACGCAAACTCGACGACGGTACCCCGCGGCGTAGTCAGTTGCAACTCGGCAACGGAAACGGTCAGGGTTGCCTTTGGGTCGCGGGCTACATCGGCAAAAATTTCTTGCAGTACCTCTTCGGTTACTTGCAGGGGTAAAATGCCGTTGTTGAGCGCGTTATTTTTAAAAATATCGGCGAAAAAGCTGGAAATCACGATGCGGAAGCCGTAGTCGGCCAAGGCCCAGGCGGCGTGCTCGCGGCTCGAACCACAACCAAAGTTTTTTCCCGCTACCAACACTTCGCCGCTGTATGTAGGGTCGTTGAGTACGAAGTCGGTTTTGGGGGAATTGTCGGCGTGGTAGCGCCAATCGCGAAAGAGGTTTTCGCCGAAGCCTTCGCGGGTGGTCGCTTTTAAGAACCGTGCAGGGATAATCTGGTCAGTATCAATATTTTCGGTAGGCAAGGGGACTACCGTAGCGGTCAGGGAGACAAGAGGTTTCATGGTACTTTCGGAGTTAAAAGGTGGAATTTGTGGCGTTGCCTGTGCGTACGAGAGGTAAATTTAACAACTATCTGCCAAAAAAGCACTCAGGGGGTTCAATTACACAGAACGACTGTCGGCAAAAGGGCGCACAAGAAAAAGGTCTATCGCATACCCCCTGACACATGCCCGAAACGAAGCGCTTTGGGGAATTGTAGTGCCGGAAATCAATCAAAATCAAGCAAATCGAATCGTATGAATCTTTACATCCTATAAATCCTGCAATAAATTTGCAGATACGCCTACTTTTGGTTAACGTTATAGCCATATTTGCGCGGTTCGAGGATTTCTGCATACATCCGCTGTCTGGTGTATGCGTTTCACATACCCCCTTCAGCTGTGTAGTTTTGGAGGTAAAAAAAACGACATACCCTAGGATTTTGAAAATGAAAAAAGAGCAAGATTTAACCAAAACGCTTGCGGAGTTAACACCTCCCGACGAAGAAGAACAAGTAGCTGCCAACGAGTGGGTGCTCACGCGGTATTTTCGGCGCGATTTACTCCGAATTATCAACGAGATGGTAGATACGCTGGACGCACACTACTTCCGTCCGCGTTTTATTAACTTCGACGATTTTCCGGCGCGTAACCGGCCCGACGTACCCCTCATTCTTATCAGCAACCACTCTGGCATGGCGTTTCCGTGGGACGGGATGATTTTCGCTTCGCGGCTGTTTCAGCGGGAAAACTACGGGCCAAACGCTGTGCGGCCGCTCGTTGCCCCCATGCTGTCGCAAACGGTGCTTATGAACCCGTTTATGGTGCCTAACATTTGGAAAACGGTGGGCGCAGTAGATGCCAGTACGCTCAACTTCGAGACCTTGATGCGGCAAAACGAGTACAATGCCATGATTTACCCCGAAGGCGTGCCCGGTATTGCCAAAGGGTTCAACAACCGCTACAAGCTCCAACGCTTCGCCACCTCGTACCTGCGCATGAGCCTCAAGTACAAGACCGATGTCATTCCGTTTTATACTATCAACGGTGAGTTTGTCAACCCGTACTCGTACAAATGGGAGCCGCTCAACAAGGTAGTGAGCAAAATAGGGATTCCGTTTTTGCCCATTGCTTTCCATACACTGCTCATTTTGGTGCAGCCATGGTTTTTTTACTATGCCTTGCCAGCACGGCTTACCTACGTAATGGGCAAGCGCATTAGCCCCTACAAAATGCTCGACAAGCCCTTTGAAGAGATAACGCTCGGCGAGTTGCACGAACTCAACGAAAAAATACGCGCCATGATGCAGGTAGAAATAGACCAAGCTGCGCTAACGTACGGGCAAAAACCGTATGACTGGGGGCATTTTTTCAAAGGATTTCGCGAAAAGATGAAATACTTTCCGTTCTTTTTACCTACCGGCTGGCCGTTGCTCTTTGCCGAGTTTGAGCGGCAGCACGTAAAAGGAAAAAGTAAAAATCCGTTGCGCCCTTTTGTGCTTACGTGGAAAGATTTTATCAAGGCGTTGTGGTACAACCCAATTACTATTTGCTATTTCTTGCCCATCATAGGTTGGATTCCACTGCTTATCAAAGGATACGGAAAAAAAGCCTTGAAATAAACACATGGCGCAAACTATACCATGATTCACTTGATTTATACTAAGATTCACTTGATTTAAGGATTGACATGATTTGATTTGCTTGATTTTGAATGATGTATGAGACCAAAATTTCGCAAACCTCATGCGCTTCGGTATATGCAGTAACCATCAAAAAAATAATTAAGTGCTTACTGTGCAATTTTCCGAGAGGAAATTAAATAATAACAGAGCGGAATAAAAAACAGCGCACTCCCCGTCCCAACGGTTAGCCCCCCTATGAGCGCGACGGCCAACGGCTTTTGCAAGTCTGCGCCCAATCCCTGCGAAAAAAGTAGGGGGGTAAGGGCCAAAATTGTGGTCAACGAGGTCATTACGATAGGTTTCAGGCGAATTTTTCCCACGGCACCTATTACTTCTAAGAGTGCCTCGCGCGTTTTTTCGTCGCGCCTGCGCCATTGCCGGTTGTAGGTATCTATTTTTAAAATAGCGTCGTTCACCATAATTCCCAACATAACAACAATACCAATAGCCGACATAATGTTGAGCGTATGATTACTAAGTTTTAAAAACAACAAACTCCCCCCAATACCCAAAGGCAGTGTAAGTAAAATAATGAGCGGCTGCACGAACGACTCGAACTGCGCGGCAAGTACAAAATAGAGCAATAAAACAGCCGCCACAAGCACAAAAAGTAACTCTTGCCGAAGCTCCTGCTCGCGGAAATATTCGCCTGTGAATTGCACGGCAAATTGCTCGCTTTGCTGCGAAAGACGCTGCAACTGCGCAAAAAATACCGAAGGCACTACCTCGCCTTTGTCCCACATGACCGCTTGATAGGGGTGTGTGGCATCGGCGGTAATTGCCTTGTAGCGCGTCTCGAAGCGGTACGAAAGCAGTGCGTGCCACGGGTAGGTGTATGTGCGAACGCCCTCGGCTGTTGTTTCGGTTTTTACAAAAAATTGCGTGCGCATTTTTTCGGTAAAATATGCACTTTCGTTG
>CAYUJH010000111.1:0-6908 GCA_964444995.1 uncultured Roseobacteraceae bacterium
ATCAAGCAAATCAAATCATGTTAATCCTTACATCAAATGAATCTTGGTATAACATCATAAAATTTTGATGGCTTGTGTATGCTATGGTTTTTTGCTGTATTTTTTGCTAGAAAGGTCAAAGTAAAACTTTCTGCTACTTTCGAATAAATCACCAAAGGCAATTTGCCCTTCCTCGTTTTTGAGCAGCAAGTCCGCATCGCTCTCTACGACAAGCTTTGCGGACTCCCAGCCAACTACACGTATGCTGCCCGGATAGGGGTTTAGCTCGGCAAGTAATTTCACTTCACTGAAATGTATCAACATTTGTAGGTCGTAAATCTCTATCCATGGATGTCCTTCACCTACTACGGACACTGCAAGGTATCTGTAGTCCGGCGATACGCTCACATCGTACACGTTCGTAAGCGCAGCAGTGTCCCCGACGAGCTGAAAGTTTCTGTCCGACTTACTCAGCAAATAAACATTCGTAAAGCGCAGCGGCATTTCTCTGTCGCTATGACTTACAAATAGCAGTGTGCCTTCACGTTGTTCGCCCTCTATATCGTACTTGATAGATACAGAGAAGCAATTATAGGCTTCCAAATCGAGCATGGCCTTTGGGCTTGATACCTCCGCCGGTTGTTGTGTGCGAACACCACAACTTATAAGGGACAGGGCAGCAAAAGCGAACAGCAGTTTACCTGTTTTCATGAAAAAATCGTTTTGAGATGAACGTTAAGTAGCTCTTTTGCAGCGCATAGTGTTTTTGCCCTAGCTTTGCCAAAGGTACACTTTCCACATGATACGGCGAAGAAGTACATAACGAACAATCTGCATTGTGATGCATAAAAACAGCTACCACCGCAGGTGGCTTCCTCGTGCTGAAGGAGCACACTTGCGTACACATTGTTCAGCTTTTTTTATACTTCAGCGAATACACTGAGCGGTAGCGTTCGGGGTGAGCGAACAGTTCGTCGAGTTCGGTGCGCGTATCGGCTTCTACGAAGGGCATGAGCGGCTGCTCAACGGTAAACAGCTTGGGTAGAGCGCGTTGGATTTTAGCGTCCCAATCTTTGTAGTAGGTGTCGAAGTCGTCGGGGTGGATGCGCTTGCGGCAGTTTTTTTCGCCGCACACGAGTTCCATTTCTTTTTCGATGTTGAAAATGCCGTACTCGTCGGTGATTTGCTCGCCCTTGGCGATGTTACGAATGGCAATCTCGAAGCCGTAGCCAGTGCTAATCGTGTTGCAGTTGCAGCAGTGGTTTACGTACTTGGCAAAGTCCCAACTTACAATGCGGTTGCCCTTCTCGTCGATGTACGAGTACTTGTCAACCACTGCTTGCATTTCGGGTATGTGCATCAAATAGTCGGTAGGCGTGATAACCAGCTCCAAGCTATCTTTTACATACACAATCGTACCTTCGGGAAGGTCTTCTGTGGCGAATACTCCGTATCCAACCGCAGGGTTAATGAACCTAAGTTCTGTCTGGGGATGTATCATTTTCTAAGAAAAAAGCCCGCGAAAGTAGCACAATTTGCGCAATTGCAAAACGGATTGCCTTCGTTGCAAAAAATAAATTTTTCATAAATATAATTTATTGGTTTTCAGTGCTTTGTATAACGATATTTTTCTACTTCTCTGTAGAGTGCGCACGTTGTTCTACGTGCGGTTTGCTTAACCTTTCTTTGCACGGGCCTTGAATGATTTACCCGGTGGCTGTGTTTCCCTTTTGTCTTATCAAAAATATGTCAACCATGTCATTCCAAGAAGAAAGAGAAAAATTAATGAAGCACGTAGAAGCAAACACCCCCAAAGAGGCTTTGGAGGCAGGAGAAACACTTATCAAGAACCTAAAAACAGAAAAATTTGCCAGCAAAGGGATTCAAGTAGGGGAGACCGCCCCCGATTTTTACCTGCGCTCAGCCAACGTAGGCGATACGGTCGGGAATTTTTCACTCCGCGATGCCACCAACCGCCTTGTGGCGCTCCACGACCTACTGGCGCAGGGGGCAGTAGTGATTAACTTCTACCGAGGCGGCTGGTGCCCATACTGCAATCTTGAGCTGCGCATGTTGCAGCGCAATATCGACAAGTTTAATCAGTTGGGAGCGCAGCTTGTGGCTATTTCGCCCGAAAGCCCCGACAACAGCCTTTCAACGATTGAAAAGCATCAGCTCAACTTTTTGGTGTTGAGCGATGTAAAGAGCGAAGTTGCTCGCCAGTTTGGCATTTCGTACATCGTACCCGAATACCTGAAAAAAACCTTCCAGAAATTTGGGCTAGACCTTAGCCGCTACAACGATGCCGACCAAGTAGAACTGCCTATACCAGCGACCTACGTGCTCGACCGCGATGGCGTGGTGCGCTACGCCTTCGCCTCGGAAGATTTTACCCAACGCGCCGAAATCGCCGACATCTTGCAGGTACTCAAAACTTTGTAAATAGGTGTTGCGCTGGGCATTATCCGTATAAAATTTATCTTTTTGTTGCCAACATTCGCCTTGCAATGCCTTGCAGACGTGCGTATTTTGCAAACAATTACACCTGCTTTGGGCGGGGGAGCGTACTCCTCCGCCCTTGTGCTTTCTACGGGCACGTGCATGGTATGCGTAAAAAGAGGTGTGACCAATCCAAAACTCGTAAAATGCTATATAATGACCGACACGCTTCTTTCCGTACACCAAGAAATTTTTGGGCAGGCGGCCGAATGGGCTGTAAAAGCGCCCGGCCGTGCCAACCTCATCGGCGAGCATACCGACTACAACCGAGGGTACGTGCTGCCCTTCGCCCTTGAACGTGCGTGCTACCTTGTGGGCAGTAGGCGCACCGACGGGCAGGCGCACATACACGCTCGCGACCTCGGGCAGGTTGAGCAGGTGCCTATCGCCCTGACCGACGCGCCCCTGCCTACCGATTGGACACGCTATGCGGTTTCTGCCCTGCAAACCCTGCAACGGCATGGGTACAAGATAGGAGGTATTAACTGCTTGATAAGCAGTGAAATACCGCTCGGCGCGGGACTCTCGTCCTCGTCGGCGCTCACGTGTGGCTTTCTTGGCCTGCTCAATGCTCTGTTTGGCTTGCAACTTAGCGGCGAACAACTCGTGCGCCTTGCCTCGGAGGCGGAAAACGGCACAGGCGTAGCCGGCGGTATGATGGACCAATACGCTATCATTTTTTCGTCGCTTAACCGTGCGCTATTACTCGACTGCGACACGCTTACGCACCAAGAAGTGCCGCTGCATCTTTCCGGTTTTCAGTGGATATTTGTCAACTCGCACGTAAAGCACAGTCTGATAGACACGGAATATTCGGCGCGTCGGCGCACGTGCGAAGCAGGGCTGGCTCGCGTGCAGCGTAGCCATTCCGAAGTCCGCTCGGTGCGCGGCCTTGACTTTGCCCACCTCGCCCTACTCGCCGACGATGCGCGGACGTACCAGTGCCTGCGCTACGTACTAGAGGAAAATGAGCGCGTATTGGCCATGGTCAACGCGCTGCACACGCACGATATCGAGCGCATTGGCGCGCTGTTGTATGCTAGTCATTGGGGGTTAAGCCATGCCTACCGCGTAAGCTGCCCCGAACTCGATTTTCTGGTGAATGCCGCCCGCACGACGGAGGGCGTAGTGGGTGCGCGGATGATGGGTGGAGGCTTCGGTGGGGGTATTATCGCACTGGTAGAAGTGGCGAAGGCGGCTTCAGCGGCGGAGTCTATCCTGTGGTCTTATCACACGTCGCTCGCGCTCGAAGGGGAGTGGTATGCCCTGCAAAGTGCCGATGGGATGCGCGCTTGGCAGGTGTAGCAGCGTCGTGTTATTAAGCCTCGTCGTCGGTTTCTCGGTAAAACCGTTCGAGGCTTTCTTCGGTAGTGCGGAGTGCGCTTTTGCACCGATTCACCAAATCGGTAGCTTGGGCGAGGCGTTGTTGCAATTCGGCGAGGGGCACTTCGCCTTTGGCAAGGGCTTCTTGCAGGCTTTGTAACTGCGCGAGGGCTTCCTCGTAGGCAAAAGGAGTATTTTTTTTGGACATGGGCGAACAACAAGATAAGACGAAGGAAAACGCTTTGCCGCCTGAAATAGACAGTCTCGGCAAAATTAGGGAAGTTTTGTACCTTTGATACCATGCAAAGTAGCAACCTTTTCCACAGTTCTCCTAGTCGGGTATGGCTCTTTTCGCGCCGGACAGACCTTGCATGGCTTTTCGCGCCCGTGTGGGCAACGTGGCTGCTCTGTTTTGTATTGCCAACGGAGATGCTACAAGCCCCTGTGCCCTTGCTTTTTTGGGTGCTGTTCGTCGTCGGGATAGACGTTACGCACGTCTGGACGACAATTTTTCGCACCTACCTCGACCGCGAAGAGTTTCGGCTGCATCGCAAGGCCTTGCTGCGCGTCCCTATCCTTTGCTTTGTACTCCTTTTTGGAGTTGCCTTATATTCCGAAGCCTTTTTTTGGCGCGTAATGGCATACATTGCCTTGCATCATTTTATCAAACAGCAGTATGGCTTTTTGGCACTCTATCGGGCACGCTATGGCGAAAAGCCCCGCAAAGGCTTTCTTTCCGATACGTTTATGCTCTACCTAGGCATGGGCTGGCCGGTGGTGTTTTGGCACTTGAACCAAGGACGAAACTTCAGCTGGTTCATTACCGGCGATTTTCTGGCAGCAGGGCAATGGCTCGAATCGCTCGGCGTGCAGGCGCAGCACATCGCTGTAATAAACACAGTAGGCAACACGCTATATATAAGTCTGTTTGCGTGGTGGTTGCTGCGCGAATTGCTACGTTACGGCGGCAAGCCCGACTTCCCCTTCGGGAAAATGTTGTGGATAGGCTCCACGGCCATAAACTGGTTTTTGGGCATTGTATGGTTCAATTCCGACCTCGCCTTTTCGCTCACCAACGTAGTAGCGCATGGCGTGCCGTACATGGTGCTCATTTTCTTGTACGTCGAACGAAAAAAAGCACTTAAAGAACAGGCGGCGCACCGGCGGCGCATCGTAGGGTGGGCTTCGGTTATGCAGATGTTGCTCATCGTTCTGTTTTTAGCCTTCGGCGAAGAGTACTTTTGGGATATGTGGCTCAACAGGGAACGAGAAACCCTGTTCGCCAGCTATTTTACCTACCCGATGACCATGTTTGAAGCACTCCCGCTCCGCGCCTTTGCGCTGGCTTTACTTTCCGTCCCGCAAGTTTCTCACTATTTTATCGATGGCTTCATCTGGAAAAAAAGTCCCCAAAACCCGTATGTTCCGCAGGTATTGCAGCTAGGGGCGGCTGCACAAAAAAGATAAAAAGTTGGGAGTTTATTGGAAGAGTTTGTATATTGGAAAGTCGTAACTGCAACGCACTCACGCACTTACCTTAACCTTACAAACCTTCGTACTGTATGAAACGGATAAGCCCATCTTTGTATGCTCCCCTTGTTTTTCTATATGCTATTTTCTGCTTGACGGCCTGCCAAGAGGAAAGCAACTTTAGCGAAGATGCGCCCTACTCGGTAAGGGCACAACGCTACCGAACCCTGCCCGAAGCACAACAGACATTACAGCGAGTGCAAGAAAAAGGATTACCCGCCTACCTTGTTCTCACCGACGACGACGAGGACGGGCAGTGGTTTAGTGTGCTGATAGGCGCGGCGGAAAGCCTTGAGCAAATGATGGAGCAGAAAATTTCGTACGAAGACCGTTACGGCGTTAAAGAGTTACAGATTGTCAACTTTAACAAGATGCGCGATAGTATCCTTCCCATCCGCCCGGAAAAGCACAGCCTCGTCCGTACGACGGCCTTCCAGCCCGACCTCGGTCGCGAATTTTACACCTTTTTGGGGCAACTGCCTTATACAGCCTACTACCGCCCCACACAGGCACGCGTTTTTCAGAACGCCGATACGCTCGCGCTGCATACCCTGCCAACGTTCAAAGACCTTCAGCTCGACCTCCCTCGCGGCATCTCGCAGTTGGCACTGCTAAAGAACAGTCGCTACGTAGCCGAAGTGGTTTATGAAGACGACCTATCCTACCAAAAAATGACGCTGCAAGCCTTCGCCCTTGCGCCCAACCACGCATTAGGTGATAGCATTGCCTACTATTTAAGCCAAAAAATTCTCGATACGCGCCACTACGAAGTGGAAGAAATGATTCCCGTAGCACTAGGTAAACAACTAGGCGTGCAAGGCTACTGGGTGAACATCACCCCACGCCCCGAGCAGTTAAAACGCTACCTTGTCTTCCTCGATGCACAACAGAGGTACCTCTTCTTTTTACAGTCGGACACCAACCAAGCAGAAACGATGGAGTCGTTCGCCAAGCTAATAGGCGAAACGCAGGGGCTGCAAGAATATGTAGCCTTTCAGAATACGTTCCACACCCTGCCGCGCAATTTCTTTTTGGAAGATAGCTTTCTTTCGTACGAACTGGCCTTGCAGCGCAACGTAGAGGGCACGGTGGCAGGGCTGCGCGAAGGGGAATACAAGGCGCGTTTTTTGTTGCACACCTTGCCGCACGGAGTGTGGGAAATCGCCTTGCTTACCACATCGGACATACGTGTTTCCCAACGCATTTTCAACAGTTTATACACTCCCGATAAACGTGTTTCGAAAGACTCTTTGCAGGTATTTGGGCAGCAGGCATGGCTTACCAACAGCCGCCGAATACATCCGCAGGAGCGCAAGACTGCGGAATTTCCGAACGAATTGCGCTTTGCGACCGATAAGTTCATTTGTACATTTTCTAACCGAAACAGGGCGTGGTTAAACCGCGAGGAGATGTTGGCGCGTGCGCGTGCGGGGCAGTTCGTCGTAAGTTTTGTAGAGGTATCTTCGTCGGGCGGTGTGTTTTCATCGTTTTAATAAAACGCACATACCAGCTTCGCTTTTTATATACCGAAACATATGAGGTTTGCGAAATTTTGGTCTCATAAATCATTCAAAATC
>CAYUJH010000112.1:0-6882 GCA_964444995.1 uncultured Roseobacteraceae bacterium
CGATTCCAACGCCTTGAAAAGTAACGCTTTGCCAATCTGTTGCCCACGAAATGTTTCTAGCACACCCGTAGGGCCAAAAAAGCCCTTGCTTGTAACATCGTAACAGGCAAAGCCGGCTAATTCGCCTCCCACAAGCGCCAGCCAGCAGCGCACCGGCTGAAACGAGAACGCCACTGCACATTCATCGCGCCAGTTGAGGCTGAAATGCGTGTGTACCCAGTCGCAAACCGCTGTTTTTTCGGGGGCAATCGCTGGGCGCAGCACGATGCCACGTGTGGCAAGGTCGGTGTACACCGGGTGAGCGTCGGGCAAGGCGTACAACTTTACTAACATATCGCTCATACGCTAGGTATCTATCGGTTTTTGATGGAATACGCCAAGCCAATCGCTAGGGCTTGGCTGAGTTGTATTTTTGCGTCTTGGTCTTTGTCGTAGAGCAAGATAGCTGTTAGGTTTACGTCCACCCACTTGTTTATTTTCGCCGTTACGATTGCGTCGAGCCGGTGGTCGAGCGCATCGAGGGCAAAGCTTTCGTAGTTGGCGTACATCGCGTAGCGCATTTTTAGGTTTAGGTTTTCGGCAATATCCTTGTTAAAGTCGGCTAATACACTCGCTGCCAACCACTCTTGCCGCACGCGCTCCCCGATAGCTACGCCGTAGTTAGTGGGTACGTTTCGGTAAATAGTGGTATCGGTAACAAAGGTAAAACGCGGAGAAAGGGGGCTAAGGCGCAACCAAAAATGCTTGGAAGGTTTGTACTCCATCCCGATACTAAACATCAAAAAAGCGGGGTTTAAAAATTTGGAAATCAAGAGTTCTTCTTCATTACCTGCCGCATCTTGGCCGTACTGGTAGCCGTCGTAGAATTGCGAGAGAAAGTTCATACCTCCAAAATAATTCCATGTATCGGAGGCCTTGATACCTACCTTCGAGTCGAACAGGATGCGGTCAATGTTCTTACGCATACTCTGTCCGGCATTTTTGAGAATGCCATATTGCATATCTAGTTCGTTGTTCCAGGTAACTTTGCCTTTTTCGTAGCTTGCATTTCCTAACAGGTAACTACCAAAAGCAATGGAATTCACGCCCCCTGCTTTCCAGTTGTCGGAAAACGAAGCCTGATTGAAATTAAAGCCTACTTTTAGCTGGTTTGTCCAATAGGTGGTATCGGTGCTTGCAGGGGTTTCTTCTTGCGCCCAAAGGGGTAGGCTGTACCATAGGCATAGTGCGAGAAAAAGTGTAAAAAATCGTTTCATGCAAAAAGGATTTTAAAACGGTGATAAAATGCGTAACTAAACTCCAAAGCCACCCGATTGGGTGGCTTTGTGCAAAGATAAAGAAGTATCGCATTTCTACCCATTTTACAGGCAAACACCCAGATACAATGCGTGCCTATATAGCAGGCAAGTAGTGCATTAATTTTTACTTTAACACAACACACATATCTTCTGAATATATCATCAGATAGAGTAAGGCGTTTTCGTTGGTTGCCCACGCGTCGGCATCTTTTGCCAGCCCTTGCAGCGAGACGGTTTGGGTATATACGTAGTCGCCACTATCATCCCGATAACAGTTTACGTACTTGTTGTTCCATTCCCGCCGAATGTTCTCGGAATACTGCGCGTCGTACACCACATTGAAGTCCGCCTCTACGACCCCGTCTATAAACATCTGCAAGCGATAAAAATCGCCTTGAGGGCCCTCGCTCAACGTAGTAATACGAATTACCGGTGGGTCGCGTCGTTCTGACTCGTAGGTTGTCCAATGATTGGGCCACTCTCCCCATGTCCCCCTTACCTTGTAAATTTGCTTGTAGGCACTCGCCTCGATTTCGCTCGACTGCCCGTAGCTGCTCAAGCTAATGGCAAAACCTAAAATAATAATTGCAAGAAGTGATTTCATACCATTGTGAATTTAATGTGAAAAAATTTTCCGAATGTACACCAAATTTCGACGCGACGAATAACGGCTGCCACTTTCTAAAAAAAATAAATAGGCGACAATATTAGACTGACCGCAGCACGTGAGCGGGTACTGCTTCCAAACTGTGTATGTTGCTGTTTATTGCACAGAACGACTCATAATTGGGAGCGTGAGTGAGCACTAAGATAAAATGAGCGCTAAGACAAAATATGTGTACTTTTGTTTTCGAGACGCAACAGGTAAAGGAGATATGCTTTATCACCTGTATTTTGTGATTATCTTTGAGCCTATTCCTATTTTTCCCCGTGAGTTCTATCAAGATATGATGAGGAAGATATTCTTGTGGTACATCTACTGCTTTTTGTTGAGTACGATTTGCCAAGGTAATGAGGTAGATAGCTTGCGAAGGTTACTTCCCTCATCAGAAGGTTCTCAGCGTGCAGAGGTGCTTAACCGATTGTGTTGGCAACTTCGCAACACCGACGTAAAACAGGCAGTGGGCTATGGGCTAGAAGCCATTGAATACGCCCGAAAAATTGGCGATCTGCGAAATCTCTGCATTGCTTATAGCTACACTGGGGTGGCGCTGCGCAACTCTGGCAATTACGCAGAAGCCTTCACTCACTACGAGTTAGGCTTGGCCCTCGCGGAAGAAATCGAAGATAAAGAACAGGTTAGCTACGCCAACATCAATTTGGGTAATTTATATATCTATCAAGAGCAATATGAGCCTGCTCTTCGCCACCTCAATAAGGCTGAGCCTCTTGCAAAAATGCTCCAAAATATGCCTATGCAGGCATATATCCACCTTAACTTAGGCCGTGCCTATCTGGGTTTGATGCGTTTTGAAGACGCAGAAGAACATTTTTGGATATCTTATAATCTACGCGGACAGTTGGGTGCAAAAAAAGACCAAATGATTCTGCTCAAATACATCGGTGATACCAAATTTGCCCACCAGCAGCCCGACAGTGCATTGTTTTACTATGAGCAAGTAGTAGCTAGTCCAGAAGCGCGCGCCGATGCCAATATTGTCGGGAGTGCGGCTAATCAGTCGGCACTTGTCTATCTGCAAAAAGGCATGTTCTCACAGGCAAAAACACTTGCCCAAGAAAGCCTTGCACTAGGGCAACGTGTTGGCTCAAAATTGCGCATGAAAGAAGCCTATATTACGCTGTCTCACATTGCAGAATTGGAACAAAATTACCAGCAACAGGCACATTTTCAGAAACAAGTAATCCGCTACACCGATAGTTTATTCAATACCCAACTCACTGAAAAAATTGCTGCTGTTGAATTTTCTGCTCAACAGCAGCAACAAGCTGCCCAAATTCAAATTCAGGAACTTGAATTGCGCCGACAGCGGATATTTGGTAATTCCCTCATCGCAATTTTATTGTTGGCTGCGTTGTTGATTTTTTTCTTGGTGTATAGCAACAAAAAGCGTTTGGCTGCTAACCGGCTGCTGCAAGAAAAAAGCCTGCAAATTGAAACGCAAAACGAAGAGCTTCAACAATACACCTACGAAATCGCCTATCAGCGCGATGCTCTTCAAAGTCTCAACGAGAGCCTTTCGTATGAACAATCGCAAATTGAGGCAAGTATTACCTACGCAAAACGTATTCAAAAGGCTATGCTCCCTTCCGAGCAAGCTATGAAGGACTATTTTGAAGATTGCTTCGTACTCGACCAACCACGCGACGTGGTGAGTGGTGATTTTTATTTTTTTCTGGCCACTTCTACACACACCTTTATCGCCGTAGCCGACTGCACAGGGCATGGCGTGCCCGGCGCGTTGATGTCCATGATAGGCATCAATCTTTTGCGGCAATACAGCAAAGAAAAGCAAATCACCTCTCCCGCGCGTTTGCTAGAAAAGCTCGACGAAGGCATTAGTGAAGTACTAAAGCAGACAGAAACAGGTAATCATGATGGTATGGACATTGCCATTTGCGTACGGCCAAACGAGCAGCCTTATATGTATTTTGCTGGTGCAAATCGTCCGCTGAATTACATAGAAAATGGCGAATTGAAAGAGATTTTACCCACTCGCAATGGCGTGGGGGGGGCACTCAAAAAGCACAAAAAAATCTTTGAAGAACACCGAGTTATGTTAACTCAGGAAACCTGCTGCTATTTATATTCCGACGGCTATCAAGACCAGTTCGGGGGGGCTGAAAACCGAAAGTTTATGCGTAAAAATCTGAAGGAAATGTTAAAAAAAATACATAAATTCCCATTCGAGGCGCAAAAAAAGCATTTGCAAACCACTTTGCAAGCGTGGCAGCAAGAAGGGAACATTCCACAAACCGACGATGTACTTGTAGTAGGTTTTAAACTATAAGCACATCAGGATGCATTTCAAAAGTACGCTTTTGGGTATTTTATACCAAAACGCATGAGGTTTGCGAAATTTTGGACTCATAAATCATTCAAAATCAAGCAAATCAAATCATGTTAATCCTTAAATCAAGTGAATCTTGGTATACCTTTCGATTCAACTGAGTTTTGAAAGGTTTCTGGCTTGCAATGCAACGTCTTGAAATGCACCCAATCATATCTTGCGATTTTTTTACGAAAGATGCGCTTGCTTAGACGGAGGCGTTTACGAATTCCCCCCGTAATTCTTCAAAATACTGCGGGCAATGCGCGACTTGTGTACCTCGTCGGGGCCGTCGTAGATGCGTGCGCCGCGCTCGTGCCGGTACCATGCTGCCAACAGGGTGTCGTCGGTGATGCCTAGCGCACCGTGTACCTGAATGGCGCGGTCGAGCACTTGCTGCAATACGTTGGCTACGTAGAACTTAATGCCCGAAATTTCTAGCTTGGCAGCCTCTGCGCCCTCTTCGTCTATTTTGCGGGCGGTGTTGAGCACAAGTAGGCGAGCGGCATCAATTTCTACCCTACTTTCGGCAATCCAGTTTTCAATCGTTTGCTGCCTGCCGAGGGCGTGGCCGGGCTTGAGTTCGCGGCTTGCGGCGCGTTGGCACATCAGCACGAAGGCGCGCTCGCAAATGCCTATCCAGCGCATACAGTGGTGGATACGCCCCGGCCCTAGGCGATTTTGGGCAATCGCAAAGCCTTCTCCTTCTTTTCCCAATAAATTACTTACGGGAACGCGGCAGTTTTCGTAGCGTATTTCCGCGTGGCTGGCATAGCCACTGCCCACATCGCCCATCACCGAAATATTTCGTACCAGATGGAAGCCGGGTGTGTTGGTGGGCACAATCACTTGGCTGGCGCGTTGGTAAGGACTCTCGGTATCCGGATTGGTAACGGCCATGACGATGGCAAAGGCGGCGCCGTCGGCAGCGGTCGTGAACCATTTGTGCCCGTTGATAACATACTCATTGCCTTCGCGGACGGCCGTGGTGGACAGCGTGAGCGGATTAGAACCTGCATGTTCAGGCTCGGTCATCGAAAAGCAACTGCGTATATCGCCGCGCACGAGCGGTTTGAGGAACTGCTCCTGCTGTTGGGGCGTACCAAATTCCATGAGCACCTCCATATTGCCCACGTCTGGCGCTTGGCAGTTGAACACGTAATGCCCGAAGGGACTAGTACCGAAAAGTTCGCTCAAAATACCAAAATCGGCGAGGGATAGCCCCACGCCGCCCCATGCTTGGGGGAGTTGCGGAGTCCACAGGCCGCGCTGTTTTACCTTCTGCCGAACAGCTTCTAACTCGTCGTGCAGGGCATCGAAATCGTGCAGCCCTCCTTTTTGTTCCAGAGGATAAATATCTTCGATAAGGAGTTGTTGGATACTTGCTAAAATTTCTTCAAAAGAGCGTTTCATGGAGTATTTTTTTAGGTTAAGGAAAAAAAAATGCGGAAACATTTCGCTTCTGACTTCAAATTTATCTAACTTATGCCATTCTTGTAGAAAAAACATACAAACACGATGAAAGAAAACCTATCTTCCTTTACCTGCCTATTTTTTTGCGCATGGCTGTTGGGCGCCTGCCAGTCGCCGCCTGCGGATGCTCCACAGCTGCCCCGTTTCCGCGTGAGTTTTAGTGCCGAGCTAACCGACGCGCCGCAAGACGGTCGGTTATTGCTCCTACTGGCCAACAACGACAAAACCGAGCCGCGCTTTCAGATAAAAGACGGTGCAGACACCCAACTCGTTTTTGGCATAGACGTAGAGGGCATGGCACCTGGCGCGTTCGCACTCTTCGATACGGCGGCCTTTGGCTACCCCATTACCTCATTGGCCGACCTGCCCGACGGAGACTACTACGTGCAAGCACTTTTGAACCGCTACGAAACGTTTAACCTCGCTACTGGGCACACCGTGAAGCTCCCTCCCGACCGCGGCGAGGGGCAGCAATGGCAAGCCAAACCGGGTAATTTTTACAGCAAGCCCCAAAAAATACAGCTAAAAGCGGGAAGTCTGACCGACCTTGTAATGACCGAGGAAATCCCTCCGATTGAGCCGCCCACCGACACCAAATACATAAAGCACATTCGGATGCGCAGCGAAAAACTTTCCGCCTTTTGGGGGCGCGACATCGAGCTAGGGGCGCACGTATTACTGCCCGAAGGCTTCGATGAACATCCCGATGCGCGCTACCCACTGATGATTTTCCACGGACATTTTCCGAGCGATTTCGATGGCTTCCGCCCCGAACCGCCAGACCCAAACCTCGAACCGAATTACAGCGAACGCTTTAAGTTAAAAGGCTACAACCGTATTGTGCAGCAAGAGGCACACAATTTTTACAAGCAATGGACGAGCAAAGACTTCCCCCGCGTGCTCATCATTGAAATTCAGCACCCAACTCCTTATTACGACGACTCCTATGCCGTAAACTCTGCCGCCCAAGGGCCCTACGGCGATGCGATTACCTACGAACTAATCCCCTACATCGAGCAGCAGTTTCGCGGTATTGGCGAGGGCTGGGCGCGTTTTCTCTATGGCGGCTCTACAGGCGGCTGTGAGGCTCTCGCAGCCCAAAT
>CAYUJH010000113.1:0-6872 GCA_964444995.1 uncultured Roseobacteraceae bacterium
CCTGCTGCAAACCAACGTGGCGCGGCTCGATACACTGCTGCAACAAACCCGCGCTATGTACCGCAACGGCTTCGCCGAAAAAATTGATGCCGACCGCATAGAGGTAACCTACAACAACCTAAACACCGAGCTGCGAAAACTCGAACGCCTTGTAGACTTGAGCATCAAGCTGCTCAAATACCAAATGGGGATGCCGCTCGACGAGCCACTTGTTCTTGCCGAAACGCTTTCCGAACTAGAACTCAAGGAGGTAACGCTGCAAAGTGGTGCAGTAGATTACAGCAAGCGCGTGGAATATTCCTTGCTAGAAACGCAGCTCGAACTCGACCAGCTCAACATCAAACAATACCAAGTGCAGTACTATCCTTCGGTATATGCTTTTGCTACCTATGGTATAAACGCAGGGGGCAATCAGTTTAGCGAGATGGGGCAGTGGTTTCGCTTTGGTTTGTACGGTCTGCAAGTTAACATCCCCATTTTCGACGGATTTCGCAAGAGTGCCCTTATTCAGCAGGCGCGCCTCTCGCTCAAGAAAACAGAAATTGACCGCCTGCACCTCACGCGCAGTATCGACCTTGAAACCAGCCAAGCACTTGCTAATCTGAAAAATGCGATAAATGAGCTAGAAACGCAGGAACGCAACATGGACTTGGCCAAAGAGGTGTACCGTATCGCCAAAATAAAGTATCAGGAAGGGGTAGGCTCTACGCTCGAGCTTACCGATGCCGAAGCCGCCCAAAAAGAGTCGGAAACCAACTACTATACCGCCGTGTACGACGCGCTCATCTCTAAGATAGACTATGAAAAAGCCCTCGGGACGCTGTACGAAGAGTAGCCCGCTCTAACCGAACTGAGTCCTTAATGTATTGCATATCAGTTATTAAAAAATATATCAACGCACACTCTATAAATTAAATCATGATGAATACGCGCACCTTACTTTGGATAGTTCTTGCACCGCTATTTTTTACCTCGTGTGGCGAAAAAGAAGCGCAAGAACCCACCTCACTTGCCGACCGGCAGCGCCTCTTGGAGCAATACCGCCAACAAGCTGCCGACCTACAAAGCAAAATCCAAAAGCTGGAGCAGGAAATTACTGCCGACGATAGCTACGACCCCAAGGCAAACCTCCGACGGGTAGAAATGATGACGCTCAACCCTACGCTTTTCGAGCACTTTATCGAAATACAGGGCGATGTGAAATCGGACAAAAACCTGACGGTTACCCCCGAGCTTCCCGGCTTGGTGGTCAAACGCTATGTAGAAGAAGGGCAAGCCGTAAGCAAGGGCCAAATTTTGGCAGAACTCGATGCGGAAATCGCTCGCAAGAATATCGAAGAAATGGAAACGCGCCTATCGCTTGCCGAAACTGTCTTTCAGCGGCAGCAGAACCTTTGGAACCAAAAAATAGGCTCGGAGGTACAGTATCTGCAAGCTAAAAACAACAAAGAAGCTATTGAAAAAAGCATAGAGTCGGCAAAGAGCCAGCTCGGAAAGGCCTTCGTACGCGCTCCGATTGACGGGATAGTGGACCAGTTCTTTATCAACACGGGCGAAATGGCCTCGCCGGGAATGCCGCTTGCGCGGGTGGTGAACCTTTCGCAAGTAGAAATTACGGCGGAAATATCGGAGGCCTATACGCTCAGCGTGCGCAAAGGCGACTCGGTTACGGTGCGGTTTCCTGCGATTGCCCAAGAAAAACGCTTACCGATTGCCGTAGTGGGGCAGTTTATTAATCCGCAAAATCGCACGTTCCGCATCGAAATGCAGGCGCGTAATACCGACGGCATGTTAAAACCCAACACGATGGCAGTAGTGCAAATTCGCGACTTTGCCCAAGATAAGGCCGTCGTTGT
Source organism: uncultured Roseobacteraceae bacterium (assembly GCA_964444995.1). GTDB lineage: Bacteria > Bacteroidota > Bacteroidia > Cytophagales > Flammeovirgaceae > CAYUJH01. The sequence continues at coordinate 1,857 of CAYUJH010000113.1, forward strand.
GCCCTCTTATCTTATTCAGCAAGCTACCGACGGCTCGCGCTTTATCTACGCCGTGCGCCCTGAAGGAAGTTTGCACAAAGTGGAAAAGCGCGCAATTACCATTGGCAAGTCGTACAAAGGATTTACAATGATAGAAGAAGGCCTTGCGCCTAGCGAATTTGTGGTAACAAAAGGCTACAACGAAGTAATCGACGGAGAAGAAGTAAATGTAGTAGGGCAAACTGCCGCTACTACGGCTTCTAACCCAATTCGGTAGCTAGAAATTTTTGCATTGCGTACATAAATAAAGTACCAGAGTTATGGCAGAATTAGAAAAAAACATAGAAAATAAAGAACAGTCCGCACCGCGTTATTTCGGTTTGAGCAATTTGGCTGTAAACAACGCAACAAGCGTGTTTATTCTTACCCTAATTATTGTAATAGCGGGTTTGATGGCGTATGTAAACATGCCCAAAGAGCAGTTTCCCGAAGTAGCGCTGCCTACGATTTATGTCAATACGATTTATCCGGGCAACTCGCCTGTGGACATCGAAAACCTCATTACGCGGGAAATAGAGAAAGAGTTAAATTCGGTAAAAGGAGTTAAGAAAATTAACTCTACTTCGGCGCAAGATGTCTCGGCGATTGTCATCGAGTTCAACGAAGACGTGGAAATAGCCAAAGCTCTACAAGATACTAAAGACGCGGTGGACAAGGCAAAAGGCGAACTCCCTACCGACTTGCCAACCGACCCAAGCGTGGCGGAAATCGACTTTTCGGAAATTCCGATTGTTTCTATTAACCTTTCCGGCGATTTTGAGATTGAAAAACTAAAAGAATACGCCGAGAAATTGGAAGACGAGATTGAAAGCCTCGGCGAAGTATCGCGGGTAGATATTTCCGGCTCGGTGGAGCGCGAGGTGCAAATCAACGTGGACCTGTTCAAAATGGAAGCTACCCAAGTTAGCTTTGGCGACATCGAAGGAGCTATCGCCAACGAGAACATCACCATGTCGGGAGGTAGCGTACTGACCGAAGGCTACCGGCGAGCGTTGCGCGTATCGGGCGAGTTTAAGAACATGGACCAGATTCGCGATATTGTAGTAAAGGCCGAAAACCAAAACACTATTTACCTAAAAGATATTGCCGAAGTACGCGACACGTATGTGGAGCGCAATAGCTTCGCACGCTTGGCTACCCGGCAGTTCGGCGAACGAGGGGGCGCACCAGTGGTTTCGTTGCGCGTAATCAAGAAAAGTGGGGAAAACCTCATCAATGCCTCCGAAAAAATTGACCAAATCGTAGAAAAGGCCAAAAAAAACTATCTGCCTGAAAATTTGGACATCGTACTGACCGAAGACCAAGCCGACCAAATGAAAATGCAAATTTCTAACCTTGAAAATAGCATTATCTCCGGGGTGTTGCTTGTCGTGCTGGTCTTGCTGTTTTTCTTGGGTTTTCGCAACGCCATGTTTGTAGGCATTGCCATTCCGCTGTCTATGTTCATGTCGTTTCTCATTCTCAGCGCACTCGGTATCACTATCAATATGGTGGTGCTCTTTGCGCTTATCTTGGCGCTCGGTATGCTTGTGGATAACGCCATTGTGGTCATCGAAAACATCTACCGGCTCATGGAGCAGGGCGTTCCCATACGCGAAGCCGCCAAGCGTGGCGTAGGAGAAGTCGCTCTGGCCATCATCAGTTCTACCGCCACTACGCTTGCCGCCTTTTTGCCACTCGCCTTTTGGGGCGGCATTATGGGCGAATTTATGAAATACCTGCCCATTACGCTCATTATCGTATTGGCATCCTCGCTCTTTGTGGGCTTGGTTATCAACCCTGTGGTAGCCTCGGTATTTATGAAGGTGGATAAAAATCCGCACCAGCGCAACAAAAAATGGCTTGGCCGCATTGGATTTGCCCTGCTCGTCGTAGCCGTTATCTTATATTTCACCGGAAAGACCTACACGGCGGGGAACCTCATAATGCTACTCGCGCTCACATTTCTTGCAAATGCCTACGTTATCAAACAAGCAGCTTACTGGTTTCAGAACTCTTTGCTAGTAGTAGTAGAGCGATTTTATCTTGCTACGCTGCGTTTTGCCCTCGAAGGCCGCCGCCCCTATGTATTTTTAGTGAGTACATTCTTTTTTCTTATTGCAGCTATTGGCTTGTTTGTCATCAATCAGCCCAAAGTAGAGCTATTTCCCGACTCCGACCCTAACAACGTCTATTTATACGTAGAAGCACCTCTCGGTACCGACGTGGTTACAATGAACAAGATTACCCAAGACCTTGAAACAATGGTGTATAAAACCTTGATTCCCTACAAAGAGGCTGTCAAGTCGATTGTAACCAACGTAGGCGAAAACACGGGAAACCCCAACCAAGGGCCGTCGGGGCAGCAAAATACGCCCCACAAAAGCCGTATTACCATTAGTTTTGTGGACTTTCAAGACCGCAACGGCACCAACACGCGGCAGATAATGAACGAACTTTCCGATGTGTCCAAGCGTATTCCCGGAATTAAAGTTACGACCGACAAAGAAAATATGGGACCACCCGTAGGTATGCCTATCAACATAGAAGTTACCGGCGACGACTACATTGTCCTGATTGAAGAAGCCGAGAAGATTAAAAACAAAATTGAACGCGCCGCTATTCCGGGCATAGACGGGCTAAAACTGCAGGTAGAAACCGGTAAGCCCGAACTCCTCGTGCGTATTGACCGCGCCAAGGCACGCAACTATGGGCTATCGAGCGTGATGATTGCCTCTACCATGCGCACTGCAATTTATGGCAAGGAAGTCTCGAAATTTAAAGACGGCGACGACGATTACCCCATCCAACTGCGCCTAAAAGATGAATTTCGGTACAATATTTCGGCGTTGAACGATACGCGCATGACCTTCCGCGATAATCAGGGAAAGATGCACCAAGTGCCAGTATCCTCTGTAGCTAACTTTGAATATACCTCCTCTTTTGGCTCGGTAAAACGCAAAGACCTCGACCGCATGGTAGAAATAAACTCCAACGTATTGGAGGGGTACAATGCCAACGAAATCGTAGGAAAAATACAAGACCTGCTGAAAGACCACGACATCAAACCCGGCTATGCCTTTAAGTTCACCGGCGAGCAGGAGGAGCAAGCCAAAAATATGGCCTTTCTTTCTCGGGCAATGCTTATCGCTGTAGCAGCCATCTTTCTTATCTTGGTTTCGCAGTTTAACTCTGCCATCAAACCATTTATCATCGTAGGTTCGGTGGTATTTAGCCTAATAGGTGTCTTTTTAGGGTTGACTATTTTTGGGGACGACTTCGTGATTATCATGACCGGCGTAGGCATTATCTCATTGGCAGGGGTTGTGGTAAACAATGCCATCGTACTGATTGACTACACCGAGCAGGTACGGGCCGACAAGAAAAAAGAGCTAGGCCTTACCGACGACGAGCACCTCTCCCCCAAAGATTTTATGGAGTGTATGATTGTGGCGGGTTACATCCGTTTGCGTCCTGTCTTGCTTACTGCTATTACGACCGTGCTCGGGCTTGTACCACTCGCCATCGGCCTGAATATCGACTTTTTCGGTCTGTTTGCCCATTTCGACCCCAACATCTACATAGGCGGTGAAAACGCCGACTTGTGGGGCCCTATGGCATGGACGGTTATATACGGGTTAGTGTTTGCTACCTTTCTCACGTTGGTCATTGTGCCGGTGATGTACGTGATCTCCGACCGCCTCGCGTGGAAAGTCCGCACTCTTGTCATGGGTTCGCCCCATAAAGACCCGTATCCAACTCCACAGGAAGTGTAAAGAATATTGTACACGTTATATATATGCCCTGCTTCTCGGAGCAGGGCATTTTTTTTACCCGATATCCCGTCCTCACTGCGTAAACAGAGCAGAATACGCAGTTAAGCCAACACAACATTATCTAAGAAAGACTGCAACAGCAGCGCACCGTCGGTATTACCTAGCATAGGCGCAACAGCCCGCTCGGGATGGGGCATCATGCCAAACACATTGCCTGCACGGTTACACACGCCGGCAATATGCTCGAGCGAGCCATTGGGGTTAGCCTCCTCGGTAAGATTCCCTTGCGCGTCGGTATAGGTAAAGAGTACTTGGTTGTGCGCCTTTAGCTCGTGGAGTTCGTCGGCAGCAATGTAGTACCTTCCTTCGGCATGGGCGATAGGAATTTTGTAGGCGCGTGTGGGGTCAAGATTTTTCGTGAAAAGACTATCCGTATTTGCAGGGCGGATGTGTACATTGCGGCACACAAACTTCTGCTGTGCGTTGTGCAACAGTGCGCCGGGCAATAAATGCGCCTCTGTAAGCACCTGAAAGCCATTACAAATCCCTAGTACATACCCTCCTTTTTGCGCAAAACCAATTACCTCGTTCATAATGGGCGAAAAGCGCGCGATTGCACCAGAGCGAAGGTAGTCGCCATACGAAAAACCGCCGGGTAGCACAATACAGTCGCAGCCTTGCAAGTCGTGCTGCTTGTGCCAGAGTTTTACCACTTCCTGCCCCATATCGCGTAGGGCGTTAACCATATCTTCATCACAATTGGAGCCGGGAAATACTACTACGCCGAATTTCATACCTTTTTTACTTAAATGACCGAATGGAATAATGGCTCAAATATACGCTTTCCCCTGCAAATGGCTTTTTGAGAAAGGTAAGATTTTTGACCTAGCAGCGTTTTAGCCTCACAACCTTGCAGTTGTGCGTAACTAAATTAGATTTAGTTGTGCTTTTTTTCCAAATTTGCAACGTTAACAAAGCTATCAGATTACAACCTTATCGCATGGGACTTTTCGACTTCTTTACTAGCGACCTGGCCATAGACCTTGGAACTGCTAATACACTTATTTTACGTCAGGGCAAAATCGTTGTGGACGAACCTTCTATCATCGCACTCGACCGCGCCACGGGGCGTGTGATTGCCATCGGAAAGAAGGCAATGCAGATGCACGAGAAAACGCACGAGAACATCAAAACCATTCGCCCACTGAAAGATGGTGTAATA
>CAYUJH010000114.1:0-6869 GCA_964444995.1 uncultured Roseobacteraceae bacterium
TTCGCGTCTTGGCTGGGGCCACGCCAAAGACTACGTGGAAGCAATGTACCTCATGTTGCAGCAAGATACGCCCGAAGACTTCGTTATTGCCACCGGTGTAACAACTACCGTGCGCGATTTTGTACGCATGGCGTTTGCCGAACTGGGCATCGAACTAGAATTTCGCGGCGAAGGACTGGAAGAAAAGGCCTACATAGCTGCCTGCACCCACGCCGACCTGACCTTGCCCCAAGGTACGTGCGTACTAGAGATAGACCCGCGCTATTTCCGCCCTACGGAGGTGGATTTGCTTATCGGCGACCCAAGCAAGGCGCAGCAAAAACTCGGCTGGAAACCCAAACACACCCTCGCCGACTTGGTGAAGGATATGATGCAGGCCGACCTAAAAGAAGTGCGCCGCGAAAAGTACGTAAAAGAAGCCGGCTTTTAGACACACCTGCCTCCCTTGTCTCGGTTTAGCTACGTTATACGCCTATGAAAAATCTTACCGCATTTTTAGAAGAAAAATACGCGCAGTTTAACCAGCCCGACTTCGTTGCGCACGACCCAATTTCGCTGCCACACGCCTTTTCGCGGCGGCAAGACATCGAAATTGTAGGTTTTTGGGTAGCGATGCTCGCTTGGGGGCAACGTGTTACTATTATCAGGAAAGGGGAGGAACTCGTGCGTTTGATGGAGGGCGAACCGTACAATTTTGTGCGCAACCACAGCGAGCACGAGCGCAAGGCGTTTCTTGCCTTCAAACACCGCACGTTCAACGCCACCGACGCGCTGTATTTTTTGGAATTTCTGCAACGGCATTACCAGCAATCTGATACGCTCGAAACGGCGTTTGCCGACGGAATGCAGCCCACCGACGACGACGTGGGCAACGGCTTGGTGCATTTCCACCGCTACTTTTTCAGCCTGCCCGACTTTCCGCCGCGCACCCGCAAGCACATTGCTACGCCCGAGCGAAATTCGGCGTGCAAGCGGTTGAACATGTTTTTGCGGTGGATGGTGCGCCGCGACGGGCAGGGGGTGGACTTTGGGCTGTGGGAGCGGATTGCCCCGCGCCAACTCATCTGCCCGCTCGATGTGCACGTGGAGCGCGTAGCGCGCAAATTGGGGCTACTTACCCGCAAACAAAGCGATTGGCGGGCAGCCTGCGAACTGACTGCCCACCTACGCACCTTCGATGCCCAAGACCCCGTAAAGTACGATTTCGCGCTTTTCGGGCTGGGGCTAGAAGGCTTTTGAACGCGTACCGGTTATTCTTTTTTCCACCGACCGGGCTGGCGTATCTCGAAGTTTGCTTCTTTTTTCGCCGCTTCTACCATGTTTTCCACATCACGCAGCAGTTGTTTGGCATCGTAAATTACCCCATCTTTAATGGTGTATTTCACGCCCCCTACCCGCAGCACTTCGTTGTTTTCGCTCAGTTTTATTGCGCCCGTTCCGTACAACACTTTTAAGTTTTGGAGCGGATTTTCTTCTACAATCACAAAATCGGCCAGTTTGCCTACTTCTACCGTGCCCAGTTCGTGGGCTACGTCGAGGGCTTCTGCTCCTTTGAGCGTGGCGGCGCGAATGACTTCGAGCGGGTGAAAGCCCGCTTCGCGTAACAATTCTAACTCGCGGATGTACGCAAAGCCATAGAGCTGGAAGATAAAGCCAGAGTCGGAGCCGGTCGTAACGCGCCCGCCTCGGTTTTTGTACTCGTTGACGAACGCCATCCATAGCTGGTAGTTTTGTTTCCAAGCCACTTCCTGTTCGGTGCCCCAAAAGTGCCAGTGCGAACCGTGCGAAATACGGCTAGGCTGGTAAAAGACCCACAGCGAGGGCAGGGTGTAGGTTTCGTGCCACTCGGCGCGGCGAGCGCGGTGCAAATCGCGGTTTGCCTCATAGATGTTAAACGTAGGGTCGAGCGTGAAGTCCATCGCAATCAGCGAGTCCACGACCTTGTTCCAATGCGCCGAAAAAGGGGGCGCGGCTTGCTTCCAAAGGCGGCCGGCCTCTTCGAAGCGGTTTTGCTCGTTGGCGTAGTTGTAGTCGAGCGGATAGTTTTGTATAGTGCGGTCGGTAAACAGTGCTTCGGGCAAACCGTACCAGTGTTCCATCGAAGTCAGCCCCATTCTGGCCGAGTGCAAGACGTTGAGCCATGCCACGTCGGTCTGGGCGTGGTGGCAGGCCGAGCGCAGCCCCAACTTTTTGGCTTCCGAGAGGGCAGCCTCCATAATATCGGGCCGTGCCCCAAAAAACTTAATGCCATCGCCGCCGCGCTTTTTGAGCGATTGCACCCAACTACGCGCCATATCGGGCGAGGAAATAGGTTCGGGGCTATCTTGCCCAAAATACGAATAGGCAAAAATGCGCGGAGCCGTAATTTCATTCTTTCGGCTCTTTTCGCGGTGTTCGAGCACCCAGTCGAGTCCGTTACCGCACGAAGGGTCGCGGATAGTCGTGATGCCGTGCGCCATCCAGAGTTTGAATACGTACTCGGCAGAAGTGCCCTGCCCCGAGCCGCCAATGTGCCCGTGCATATCCACAAAGCCGGGCATCAGGTACATGCCCGTAGCATCGAGTTCGCGGTCGCCGGCTTCGGCTTTCGGGCGGCTGTCGGGATTGATGGGTACGCCGGGGTAGCCCACATTTTTAATGGCAACAATGCGGTTTTTCTCCACGACAATATCCACCGGGCCGTTGGGAGGAGAACCCGCGCCGTTAATCAGCGTTACACCCCGAATAATCAGGCGGTTAAAAGGTCCTTCGCCCTCGGCACGTGGAGGCGATTTGGGTACTTCCCGCTGTGCGACTGCCCGCCCAAAAGGGGCGAAGGACAGCACAAAACCCAGCAGAACGCATACAAAGAGAGGTAGTTTCATACATACACAATTTTAGAGATAAAGATTAGACGAAAAAAGAGACGTTCCGAAGAAGGTCTTGCAGCAAGGTAAAAAAATTACGGGAAGATTTTAGCGGTCTTTTGCAGAACGGCACACAAAAGGCGGCGCAAAAAGTTACGAGGCATTCCCTATCTTTGAACCATGAATACCTACGGACAACTCTTTCGCATCACAACCTTCGGCGAGTCGCACGGCAAGGCCATCGGCGTTACGCTCGACGGCTGCCCTGCCGGCATCTCGCTCGACGAAGATTTTATACAACGCGAACTCGACCGCCGCAAGCCGGGGCAGTCGAAAATCACCACCCAACGCAAAGAAGGCGACCGCGTGGAAATCCTTTCTGGCGTTTTTGAGGGGAAAACGACTGGCACTCCGCTCGCGATGGTCATTTTCAACGAAGACCAACGCAGCAAAGACTATTCGCACATCCAAGACCGCTACCGCCCGTCGCACGCTGACTTTACCTACCAAAGTAAGTACGGCATACGCGACTACCGAGGAGGGGGGCGCAGCTCGGCACGGGAAACCGCAGCGCGCGTAGCCGCTGGCGCAGTTGCTAAGCTATTTCTTGCGCAGCTGGGCGTGCGCGTTACCGCCTACGTATCGCAAGTGGGTGCCTACCGCCTGCCCGACGACTACCAGACCTTCGACTTTGCGCATATAGAAGAAAACATTGTCCGCTGCCCCGACCCACAGGCTGCCGAGGAGATGATTGCCCTCATTGACCAAGTGCGCAAAAGCCGCGATACGATTGGCGGCGTGGTTTCGTGCGTGGTGCAGGGCGCACCGGCAGGCTTGGGCGAGCCAGTGTTCGACAAACTGCACGCCGAATTGGCGAAGGCCATGATGAGCATCAACGCCGTAAAAGGCTTTGAGTACGGTAGCGGGTTCGAGGGGGTGAAGATGCTCGGATCGGAACACAACGACGCATTTTATACCGACCCACAGGGCAACGTGCGCACGCGCACCAACTTTTCGGGCGGCGTACAAGGGGGCATTTCCAACGGCGAAGACATCTATTTCCGCGTAGCATTCAAGCCTGTCGCTACGATTATGCAAGACCAAGAGAGCGTAAACGAAAAGGGCGAGCCTACGACCGTAAGCGGAAAAGGCAGGCACGACCCCTGCGTAGTACCCCGCGCCGTCCCGATTGTCGAAGCGATGGCGGCTCTTGTACTTGCCGACTTTTTCCTACGCGCCCAACAGAATAGAATGGAGCAGTTTCTTCCCAGCACGCCGGCGGAGTAGCTTGCTAGGGCTTATACGTTTTTTCGCCAGCGAGCACTGGCGCGTCCATGTAGTTTTCCGCTGGTGGGATGGGGCACTCATACACATCGTTGTAGGCGCAATAGGGATTGTAGGCAAGGTTGAAGTCAATGGAGAGCGTAGTTTGCTGCGGCCCTAGTTCGAGGTCAAGATAGCGCCCTGCCCCGTAGGTTTCGCGCCCGCTCGACGCATCGGTAAAGGGCAAGAACACCGTTTTGCTCGATTGCCCCGGCATAGGCCGCAGGGCTTTTAGCAGCACGAGTATATGGGTTTTTCCTTGTAGCTTGAAGGTAACACGCGCATGTTTGGTGTAAGGCTGCGTAGTGCCAGTGGAGGTCTGCATGTTTACAAGTTCTGGGGCAGAAAGACGCTCCACAATGGCTTCAACACGGTACGCAACGTCGGGCGGGAAGTACGCCAATGCCTCGAAGACTTCCTTTTGGCTTGATGACAAAGGCGATTGACTGTTTTGTTTGAAAAAGGTGTTCTTCTCTTCGCGCTGCTTTTCAATTTGCGCGGCATAGTCGGAGCTAAGGCTTTGGTCGGAAAGGGAGTAAAACATAACCAGGGCAACCACTACAATTACGCCCATAAAAAAAAGAGATTTGCTTCGCATGATGTTTAAAGGTCAGGTGGATATTACTCAAAACGATTCTTTTTGCATTTCTTATGACAGAAATTGCTGTTAAACCGTGTTAAATGACAGATATACAGTGCGTTAGCCTATATTTTTGTTATGAATTAAAAATAGGTAACACTTGGCCAAGAAAAACATTACTATCGTGATATTGCTCACCAGTATGGCACTCGTGGGACTCATCGCGCTGCAATTCTATTGGATCCAGACAGGGATTCAAACCAATAGAGAGCAGTTTGCGCGGAACGTCCATGCTATGCTCGACGCGGTAATTTACAAAGTTGCGCGCCAAGAAGCCCTTTATTTAACCAAAAGCCAGATAGAAAATAACGTAGATGCCGCCAGCGATTTCTATTCGCTAGAAATAGACTCGGTGGGTACGGCGCGTTGGCGCGAACAGCAGACGCTCACTATCCGCCAGTCGTTTGCCTCCGAACGACTCGCTCGCGAGGGCTATGCCTACGAAGTAGAAGAGGAAGCCGTAATCAGCACAACGGGTATTGCCCGTCGCAATCGCCTGAGCGATATGCCCTCTAGCAACGATCTGATGCGCATTAATCCGGAATTGGAGCGCATTTTCCAGAGCCAAGACACTTCGAAAGGAACTTCGCAGCTAAACCCATCGCTTACCCTTCGCTTGGCGCAAAAGCTCGACTTTGTGTCGTTTATCGTCAACGAATTGATGCTCACCGACCGCGACCGCAAGGTAGAAGAACGCATCAGCCTGCCCATGCTCGACTCCCTCTTGCAACAAGAAATGCGCAACCGAGGTTTAAATACACCCTACCAGTTTGGCGTGATAGACCGAGGCAAACCAAACCCTGAGTTGGTATATAGCAGCGCAGCCGAATCGGGCGAAGAACTCTTGCAGTCGCCTTTCCAAACGCAGCTGTTCCCCTCCGATGTGTACGACAATCAAAACTACCTTACGCTGCATTTCCCTAAACAAAGCAAATACATCTTTGCCGAGTTGTTTTCTGTACTTATAGCCTCTGTGGGCTTTCTTGTGCTTATCATTGCCAGTTTTGCGGTAGCTATTTTTACCATTTTGCGCCAAAAGAGAATATCGGATATTACCAAAGATTTTATTAGCAACATGACCCATGAGCTAAAAACACCCATTGCTACCGTTTCATTGGCCTGCGAAGCTCTCATGGACCCCGACATCCGCAAACTTCCCACACAAGGAGAGCGTTATTTAAGCATGATTCGCGAAGAAAACGAACGGCTGGCGTTGCAAGTAGAAAAGGTGTTGCAAATCGCCCGCCTCGACCGCGGCGACTTTACGCTCAAAGTTACGATGGTGAACATGCACCAACTCATTCAAAAAGCGGTGCGCAACATCGTTATTCAGATTGAAAAACGTGAAGGAAGCATTACGCTCGACCTGCAGGCGGAAAATCCGTATATAGAAGCCGACGAGCTGCACGTGTCTAATATAGTCAACAATTTGCTCGACAACGCCAACAAATATTCGCCCGATGCGCCCCAAATTACCCTGCAAACCTTCAGCAACGACAAAGGCATACGCCTGCTCGTTACCGACAAAGGGCAGGGCATCTCCCGCGAAATGACCCAGAAAATCTTTGATAAATTCTATCGCGTACCTACCGGCAACGTGCACGATGTAAAAGGCTTCGGCTTAGGACTTAGTTACGTAAAAACCATTGTAGATGCGCACCACGGCAGCGTAGCCGTAAAAAGCGAACTTGGAAAAGGAAGTACTTTCATCATATTCTTACCCTACAAACATGAGCAATCCTAAAATACTATTGGTAGAAGACGACCCCAACTTGGGGCAACTTCTCAAAGAATACCTCGACGTAAAAGGCTACGAAACCACGCTTTGCCGCGACGGCGAGTCGGGGCTGCGGACTTTCAAGAAACTCACGCCCAACCGCGAGGAGTTCGATATCTGTATCTTCGATGTGATGATGCCCAAGCTCGACGGCTACAGCCTTGCCGAGCAGGTGCGCGAACTCGACGAGGATATTCCCATCATTTTCCTGACGGCCAAAGCCATGAAGGAAGATGCCATACACGGTTTTCAAGTTGGTGCCGACGACTACGTGGCCAAACCC
>CAYUJH010000115.1:0-2649 GCA_964444995.1 uncultured Roseobacteraceae bacterium
CTGCCCTCTGCCCGGTGAAATGTGCGCGGCAAGGTCGGGCAAAAGTTTGGCGGTGAAGGCGTTGGTACAAATCGCCATTTTTTGGCAGGTAAAATCAAGTTGCTGCCCCTGCGCCTCCAAGGCTACGCGCACTCCTTGCTCGGTTTCTTCATAGTCGGTTACGTGTGTGCCGGTAAGCACCGTGCCGCCGCGCTGGGTTACGTAGCCCCAAAGTGCCTGCATGAGTTTGCCGGTGTGCAACTGTCCTTCAAACGGGTTGTAGAGCAGATGCCGCACGCGTTCGGGGGGAAAGCCGAGTGCGCTGCGGTGGTAGGTAGCCTTGTGGAATACCTCTTTCCCAAACACAGGCCGAAGCAATTCGTTGAGCATGGGCAGAGCATCAAGCACGTCTTCCTGTTCTTCCCATAACAGCTCGTAGCCGCCGTAGTTTTCGTAACCAATCGCCGCATCGCCAAGGCGTTTGCGCAGTTGCTGTATGCCCTGCCAACGTCGGGCTACCAAAGCCGCTACCTCGTCGGGTGTACTGTGGGCTAAGTCGGCCAATAGCTCCGACGCGCTGCCAAAGCAGGCAAAGCCCGCATTTTTGGTACTTGCGCCGCTGGGCAAAATTCCTCGTTCCGTTACTACTACACGGGCGTTTGGTTGTTGTTCTAGTAGCGAGGCGGCCGTAGATAGCCCCACAAGACCGCCGCCTACCACCAAGTAGTCGGCGCGTGCGAGCGTAGTTGTTTCCCAATAACTTGTCATAGGTCTATATTTTCTTTTCGGTGTGCATTTGGAAATCAAAGGGTCGTCTAGTAAGTTCGTTGCGATATGCCTGCCTTTGTCCTGTCTTTCCTTAGTCTGTTGAATAGATTTTGCAAATCTTTAAAAATCAGGCGAATCAACTCGAAAAAACACTTACATTATCTACATCTTGCTATATTTTTTTCACCATGATACCTACGCACATCGAACACATCGGCATCGCCGTCGAAAACCTAGAAGAAGCCATCCGCTACTACGAAGACGTATTGGGAATGCACTGCTACGCCGTAGAAGAGGTCGCCGACCAACGCGTAAAAACCGCCTTTTTTCAGGTAGGACAGACCAAAATAGAGCTGCTCGAAAGCACCGACCCGGAAGGGCCTATCGGGAAGTTTATCGCCAAAAAAGGACAAGGCGTGCACCACATTGCCTTTGCCGTAGAAGGCATCGGGCAGCGGTTGGAAGAGGTCGCCGCGAAGGGCGTGCAACTCATAGACGCGCAGCCTCGCGCCGGTGCGGAAGGGCTGCAAATTGCGTTTCTCCATCCTAAATCTACCTACGGCGTACTGACCGAGTTCTGCGAAAAACCGACCGAAACGCACTCCTAGCCGAATGCGATACGTTGCTCTTCCACGAAGGCGCATATCTCGGCGTATTGTTCGGGGTGGAACGTTTGGAAATCGGGGTCGCGGCGGAACCACGTAAGTTGGCGCTTGGCATAGCGGCGCGTGTTTTGTTTAAGCAGGCGCACGGCTTCGTCCCACCCGTAGGCACCGTCCCAGAAGTCGAAAATCTCTTTGTAACCCACCGTTTGCAGGGCATTTAGATGGCGGTGCGGATACAGCGTTTCGGCTTCGCGCACAAGACCTTGGGCGAGCATCTGCCCCACCCGCTCGTTGATACGGGCATACAGTTCTTCGCGGGGGCGTTCGAGCAAAATTTTGCAGACGCGGAACGGTCGTGTCTTTTTCTCGCCTTTTCGGAAGGCGGAAAACGGCTGCCCCGTATGCCATATCACTTCGAGGGCGCGCATGAGCCGCTGCGGGTTGGCCGTATCCACCTGCTGAAAGTAGGCGGGGTCGTGCGCTCGTACTTCTGCCTGCAAAGCGGCCAACCCCTGCTGCGCGTACAATGCTTTAGCCTGTTCGCGCACCGTCTGAGGCACGTCAGGCAGGTCGTCGAAGCCTTCGCAGACGGCTTTCAGGAACAAACCGGAGCCGCCCGTAAGCAACACCACAGGGTACGTTGCGAACAGCTCGTCTAGGAGCGCGAGCGCGTCTTGCTCGTACTGCCCGGCGGTGTATGGCTCGGCAACGGAAAGGTGTCCTACAAAGTAATGGGGCACGCCTTGCATTTCGGCCTCTGTAGGTTTTGCCGTGCCGATGCACATTTCGCGGTAAAACTGCCGCGAGTCCGCCGAGAGCACGGCAGAGCCAAGCTGTTGGGCCAAGCGCACGCAAAGTGCCGTTTTTCCAATGGCCGTCGGGCCTGCTACGACCACGAGTAAAGGGGTATCGCGCATTTTCATACAAAAAAAATGTTAAAAAGAATCTACTTTTCCTTCTATCCATACACCACCCGATGCAAATCGCTATTGATATAGGCAACACGCACACAAAGCTCGGCTACTTTCGCCAACAGACGTTTTTGGGCAAGGAACTTGCCACAAGCCGCGCACAACTCGAAACGCGCTTGCAGGAAACGCGTCCGACTGCAGTGATAGTCAGCCAAGTAGGGCACGATACACACGAAGTTCGTAAACTGTTAACGCAACTGCCCGCAAGGACGTATGTGCACGCGTTCGCTCCGCAGCACAGCCTCACGCCCCTTCGGTTAGCATATGCCACGCCCGAAACGTTGGGCGCGGATAGATTAGCGGCTGCGGTAGGTGCTTGGCAGCGT
>CAYUJH010000115.1:2659-6755 GCA_964444995.1 uncultured Roseobacteraceae bacterium
TCAGCATCTACTCATCGCCGACTTGGGCACCTGCCTCACCTACGAGGTAGTCCACGCCGAAGGCACGTACCTTGGCGGAGCTATTTCGCCGGGGGTTCGGTTGCGCTACCGCGCAATGTCGGAGTTTACAGCCAAACTGCCCGCACTGAGCCTGCCCGATACCGCGCCGCCTCTGGTAGGCAATAGCACGGCAAGTTGTATGCACGCCGGCGTACTACATGGCATGGCCCTCGAAATAAAGGGCTACGCCGACGAATTAGCGACCCAACTTGGCAAAATTCGGGTAATTTTAACCGGTGGCGACGCGATTTTTTTTGAATCTATGATAAAAGCAGACATCTTTGTATCCGAAAATTTAATCTTAGAAGGATTAAATGCAATATTACAACTCCATGTTCTTAAAAAATAACGCACTCCTCACCCTCCTCTTTTGTCTTGTTGGAACGATATGTTTCGCACAAGGCAGCACATCGCCCTACAGCATTTTAGGGCTGGGCAAGCCGGCACCTGTACAAAATATCCGCAGTATGGGCATGGGCGGGCTAGGACTTAGTAATGGCAACGGTTTGTATGCCAATTTCCTGAATCCTGCCTTACTTCCTAACAACAAGCTCACTGTCTTCGAGGTTGCCTATACTGGCGAGCAAAAGCAAATCAGTACCGGGGCTACCGAGCAAAATGCCTTTTCGGCAAACTTGGCGTATTTGCACATGGGCTTCCCCGTAAGCAATCGCTGGAGCATGGCCGTAGGCATACGCCCGCTCACCTCGGTCAACTATCGGGTGGCACGCGTTGAGCTAATTCCTCAAACTTCCACTTTCGTACAATACGAATTTGAAGGTAGTGGAGGGATTTCTCAAGTCTATTTTAGCAACGGTTTCCGTATCTGGAAAGGCCTTTCGGTAGGCGTAGAAGGGCAGTATAACTTTGGCTCGATTAGCTCCGATGCCACCTCGCGCCTCGACGACAGTACGAACGAATACATCGTGGGCATGTTTGACCGCACCAACTATGCCCAACTCAATCTGAAAGCAGGCCTTTCCTACATGCAGACAGTTGGCGAAAAGCACCAGATTAATTTCGGTGCTACCTATCAGCCTTCCTCACAAATGCGAGCCGACTCGTTTCTTTCCACGCAAAGAAGAAGGTTAGACGATATTAAATTACGCGTAGATACCTTAAATTTTGTTACAGACCGGCAGGTAGCCTACCCTTCCTCGTACGGTTTTGGCGTTACGTTTGAGAACTTCGGACACTTCGTAGTCGGCGTTGACTACACTGTGGAGAACTGGTCGGCGTATGCCGACTTGGAAGGCGGGAAACCGTTGGCCAACAGCCGTCGGGTAAGCATAGGAGGAGAATGGACCGCTGACTACTCTTCTGTAAATAGCTACTTAAAACGGGTAACCCTTCGGGCAGGCATTCAGCACGAGCAAACGCCGTGGCTAGTAGAAGGCAGTCAACTCGTCAATCAGATGGCTACATTTGGTATTACCTTTCCGGTCATGCGCGCTTTTTCGAGCGTCTCCTTTGCTGCACAGTACGGAACCCTGCGTGGTGAGTCCGAAAATATCGCAAAAGAAAACTACATACGTTTCAACCTAGGTTTAACCATTAACGACAGATGGTTTATAAAAAGAAGAGTTAATTAAAACAATCACAATTATGAACAAAAAACTTTTAATAGCACTCCTGTTTATCTTCGGCACAAACGTGCTGTTTGCGCAGAATGAGGATGAGGAAGAAGAAGAAAACGGCACGGAAGAGGCGGCAAACAGCACCATTCCCGGTGTGAATTGCGAGAACGGCTGGTGCTGGGGCGATGACCCCGGTGTTACTAAGGAGAAATACGCCATGTACAACGACAGTTTCAAAATGAAAGACTACAACACGAGTCTTGCACCTTTTGAATGGCTGCTTGCCAACACCCCTTACCTAAATAAGTCGCTGTATATCAATGGCGTAAAGATTTACCAAGGCTTGTTAAAAGCGGAGAAAGACGAAGCAAAAAAAATTGAACTCCAAGACAAAATATTGGCACTCCACGACCAACGTATTGCTTATTTTGGACAAGAAGCCAGTGTACTTGCACGCAAAGGCGGGTTGGCCTACACCTACCTAAGCAAACGCGAAACCGACCACAAAAAAGAACTCTACGAGCTGTACGATAAAATCTTGAGTTTGAACGGAAATAAGACATCGCGCTCTAACCTTACCTTTTTGATGGTCATGGGTGTAAATATGAAAATTCGCAAGGAAATTACCGAAGAGGATTTAATGAAAAAATACGAAGAAATTTCCGATGTGATTGACTACAATATCAAAAATAGCACGGGCGACGACCGCAGCAAGTGGGAAAAGACCCAAGACGCTATCAATGGATACTTAGTAAAAGGTATAGATATCACATGTGATTTCATTCGCGATAAAATGGGGAACGATATCCGCAATAAGCCCGACGATATAAAGCTCATGAAGCGAGCCATTAAGTACATGCTTACCGCCAAATGCCTAGACGACGAACTCTTCGTTATTGCAGCCCGTAACCTATTTGCCGCCGAGCAAGACCTTGGCCTTGCCAAAATCATCGCCAACGACCACCTCAAAAAAGAGGAGTTTGACCAAGCGATTGAGTGGAAAGAAAAAGCCATAGAACTTGCTTCGGAAGACCCCACGGCAATGTCAGACCTTACGCTCGAAATTGCGCGTATCGAAGCGCGTTTGGGCAAAAGAACACAGGCACGCTCGCGAGCACTCAAAGCCGTTGAGTATGATAACGCTGCTGGCGGGCAGGCATACTCACTCATTGCCAGCTTGTACATGGGGAGCGGTAAAGACTGCTTCGATGCCAACCCCGTCAAATCGCGCGCCTGTTACCTTGCCGCCTACGATATGTATAGCAAAGCAGGCGACGGTGCAGGGATGAAACGCGCTGAAGCACAATTCCCCGCTATCGGAGATATTTTCTCACAAGGCTTAAAAGAAGGCGACCCCATCGAGGTAGGCTGCTGGATTGGGGGTTCTACCACCTTGCGCAAAAGACCATCCGAATAGGCGAGAACGTATTAGCTAGCCCCATATGGGTAAAATGCTCACACGATTCTCAAAAAAAGCGTTTGATACTTCTATTGAACGCTTTTTTCTTTTCAATCCCACAACACAGTACGTTAAAAAAACCTGTTTTACCCTACCCATGAACAAGAATCTTCTTCCCATCCTCGGCATATTGCTTGCCTGCGCACTGGGCAGTTGTGCAAAAAAAATGAAAGCTACCGATTTTGAGCTAGCCGACAAAATAGCACAGGGCGAGCATCCCCTGCTCACGTTTCAGCAGGTCTCTACCCTCTATACCGAAGCTACCAAAAAGGTGATGAAAGTAGAAGCCCCCGTGCAACTCCGCTACGAAAACGGCGACGAACGTTTCCCTCAAGGACTTTCCATGGAGCGCTACGACCCCCAACAAGCCCTCATGACTACGTTGGTTGCCGATAGCGCATTTTACAACTACGAAGAAGATGTGTACAAGGTAATGGGCAATGTAGTAGTGGTTAATATGGAAAAGAAACAACAGCTAGAAACCGACGAGCTAAACTGGGATAGAAAAACGGAGGAAATCCATACCGAACGCCCCGTACGCATTACCGACGAGTACCAAATTATCAACGGAAAAGGCTTGCGCGCTAACCAAGATTTTAGTGAATATACGCTCTCGGAAGTAACCGGCTCGGTCGCTGTTCGCCGTTAAATAAACCTATAATCGCCATGCAATTTAACACTGTTTTGGTAGCCCTAAGTGGCGCGGCACTTATCATTGGGATACATCAATCACTTTTTTACGGTTTTTTTCAAAGTTATTGGCTTTTTATGACCGCAGCGTTGTTGTTTCTCTGGTATCAGGTGCGCAAAGGAAAAGAACGCAAAAAATCGGAACCAAACACGAAGCAGCCCCAAGCAAAGAAATTATCCTCAAAAAAAGCAAAGAAACGACGATAGGTCGCGCACTTTTTTATACCGAAGCGCATGAGGTTTGCGAAATTTTGCTCTCATAAATCATTCAAAATCAAGCAAATCAAATCATGTTAATCCTTAAATCAAG
>CAYUJH010000116.1:0-6723 GCA_964444995.1 uncultured Roseobacteraceae bacterium
TAGCGAGTCCGGTGCGGAGTTTTTCAGTGCAAAATATTGACAAAGAAATAGTTAGCGGTACATTTTCGCTAAACCTGAATCCGCTGTGGAACGCGCAAAATGGGCAACAAATTCCGCCAAGTGAGTTTTCCAATCTGTTTTTATACGACGAAACGCGCTTGGGCGAAGGCGATAACTCACACACGCTAGCATGGCGCACGCCCGAGGCAAACCACCGCATGGAAACCGGACGCGGGTACGCACTCCGTATGGCAGCACACACCACGTTTACGTATCACGGGATACCGCACAATGGAACGCTTCAAACACCTATCACGCGGGGAGAAAATAAGGAGCTTTCTGGTTGGTCGTTGCTAGGCAATCCGTATCCTTCTCCGCTCTCTGTTTCTTCATTCTTACAACAGCATACAGAAATTATAGAAGATGCGCTATACGCCTACTTAACTACGGGACAAAATACGGGAACCTACGCAGTAGCGAACTCGGAAGGCATTGTGCTGCCGTCGTGGATACCGCTCGCGCAACTCGCACCGGGGCAAGGCTTTTTTGTGCGCAAGCGCGACGAGGGTACCGCCACGCTCACGTTCAGGAATGCAATGCGGACGGCTGAAAAAAGCACATTTTTACGCCGAGCAAGCGAAGAAGTGCCACATTTTCGCATAACAATAACACAAGGAGGACAAGCGCATGAGGTCATGGCACGGTGTGCAGGGCAAGCGGAAACGCCTTTGCAGGGTGCTTTGCCTTATCCGCGTGCGCTCGCCTTTGCGCCGGCGGCATACTGGCCATTGTCTGAGCAAGCGGCGTACCTTCTCGTCGATTTTTCAGAAGAAATAAAGAGCCTTCCTTTAGCATTTTCCATATTACAGCCCGATAGCGTAGTATTTTCCCTTTCAGAGGCACAAGATATGCACGAGCTATATCTGCACGATAAACTTACTGGTAACACCATAGATTTATTGAAAGAAAAAGCGTATCGCTTTTACAGTGCGGCACAAACAAGCACCGACCGATTCACCGTACAAATCCGCACCCGCACCGAGCATACTGAAATACCTACCGAGGACGTGCCGTTGGTTGCAAGCCGCAACGAAGGATACCTCTACCTCCTTACTCCGGAAACATGGGATACTGCGCCTAGTACAAAAATTTATACCTTAGCAGGTAAAGAAATAAACATAGGGGCATGGGAAGCAGTCGGTACGCACCGTTGGCGCAGTAAGTTGCCAAATTTGCCTACGCAATGGTTGCTGCTCAAGGTGTGGCACAAAGGGCGTATATATGCCTTTAAAGTGCGCCCTTGATGGTATTCGCTTTTCTGTGAGCCTACCAAATAGCGCGTGCCCGTAGCAAAAAAGGGGCAAATTGGATACATTTGTGTATCTTCTTCTTGTCTTTTTTTCTACCGATTCCACCATAAATATGCTATTTCGTATTTTTTCTTTTTCTCTCTCGCTATTTATTCTTTTGTTGGTTGGCTGTATCTCTGCACATGCACAAACGCCAAAAAGCCCTGCTGCGCTGCAAAAAATTGCCCAAGAACGAGTGGATATCTTTCTCGACTCGCTGAACCGAAACTTTCCTGTACTGGGCAAGGTAAAACGCGACTCAGTGCGGGTTTCTACGAATCCTAAAGGGGTTTTTCTGTACTTCAATGCCGTGTTGGGCTATATACCCTTACGCCCCGAAACGGTGGGAGAGCTTCGGCTTGCGCTGCGCGACTTGCTTGTGGCGGAGTTTGTGGGCTATACGCTCAACATATATAGCAACGGCAAGCCCCTCGACGCACTCGTGCCCAATTATTATCGCGCTCCTGCCGCACGCGATACGGCGCGGTTGCCACGTCTTTCGACGGCACAAGTACCGCTTGTTGCACGTCCTGACCGCGTGTGGTCGTTTCAAGGCGGCTTATCGGGGCGGCACATTGCCCTTTGGCACTCGCACGGATGGTACTACGAGCCGTCGTTGCAACGCTGGGAGTGGCAGCGGGCGCGGGTGTTTCAGACCGTAGAGGACTTGTTACCAGCCGGCTTTGTACTTCCCTACCTCGTGCCGATGCTCGAAGGCGCAGGCGCGAACGTGTTGCTCCCCCGCGAGCGCGACTGGCAAACCAACGAGGTTGTTGTGGACAACGACGTACCGACGACTGGGCTGGAAACGTTCGCCATACGCGCCGACCGCTCTTTTAGGCAGGGAGAAGGTACAGGATACGGCTTCCAAAGTACCTACCAAGAAGGAGAAAATCCATTTGAAAAAGGCTCGTATTTGGTGTTAGAAACCGAGATGAAGCAGAGCAGCGCACATGTGCGTTGGACTCCCACAATCCCTGAGCGCGGGCGGTATGCGGTCTATGTGGCGTACGCTTCCTTACCCAATAGCACGGAGGCAGCGCGTTATACCGTACACCACAGTGGTGGCACGACCGACTTTTCGGTAAACCAACAAATGGGTGGCGGCACGTGGGTATATTTGGGGCACTTCGACTTTGAAGCAGGAAAGAATGCTGCACGCGGAAGTGTGTTAGTAACCAATCAGAGTGCGAAAAGTAAGGAAGTGATTACCGCCGATGCTGTGCGCTTTGGCGGAGGTATGGGCAACATCGTACGCGAAGGAGCTACCAGTGGCCGGCCGCGTTTTGTGGAGGCAGCGCGGTACTATATGCAGTACAGCGGCGTGCCCGATACGCTCGTCTATCACCTCAATAAAAACGACGACTACCGCGACGACTACCAAAGCCGCGGCGAGTGGGTCAGTTACCTGAAAGGTGCGCCCTTCGGTCCTGCCAAAAACCGCAACGCCAAAGGGCTGCGCATCCCGATTGACCTCGCGCTCGCCTTCCATACCGATGCAGGCTTTACCCGCAACGACACCGTAGTCGGTACGCTCATGATTTACTCCACCGCTGCCGACAAGGGCGCGTTCCCCGACGGTGTTTCGCGCTTGGCCAGCCGCGATTTTGCCGATATGCTGCAAACCGAACTGGTTAACGACATTCGCGCCCTGTACGACAGTACTTGGACGCGGCGCGGCTTGTGGGACAAAGATTACAGCGAAGCCTATCGTCCAACCGTGCCGACCGCCCTGCTCGAACTCCTCTCGCACCACAATTTTACCGACATGAAATTCGCCCTTGACCCGCGCTTTCGGTTCGATGTGAGTCGCAGTATCTATAAAGCGATTACGCGCTACCTCGCCGACGCTTCGGGCACGCCGTATCACATACAGCCACTGCCCGTCTCGCACTTTCAGGCAACCTTGAACGCACAGCACGAAATTGCGCTCAAGTGGCAGCCCGTCGCCGACTTGCGCGAACCCACAGCCGTACCCGCAGGCTACCTCGTTTATACCGCATGCGATAGCAGTGGTTTCGACAACGGCACATTTACCTCGCAGCCGTTCTGGGTACTCGGCGACCCCAAGCCGGGGCAACTGTACCGCTTTAAAGTTGCCGCCGTAAATGCCGGTGGCGAGGGCTTTCCTTCGGAAGAGTTGAGCGTGGTATTTCAGGGAAAAGAAGCACGTACTGCTTTGGTTGTCAATGGGTTTGACCGCGTGTCGGCAGCGGCTTCCCTCGAAACGGAAGGCTTCATGGGCTTTACCAACTTTGCCGACGAGGGTGTGCCCTTTCACTACGACCTCGACTTTATCGGTACGCAGTACGACTTCGACCCCAACTCGCCGTGGCTCGACGACGATGCCCCCGGCCACGGCGCGAGTCATTCCGACTACGAAACGCACGTCATAGCCGGTAACACCTTCAATTTCGTAGCAATCCACGCCGACGCACTCCGCCGTTTGGGCTTCAACGTAGTATCGTGCAGCAACGAGGTAGTGGAAGAAGGACTGCTCAACCTCAAACCCTACCCACTGCTCGATTGGCTCGCGGGCGAACAGAAAAGCACGCCGGGCATTAAATACCGTACCGATACGACTTTTCGGGTATTTCCCACGCGCACGCAGCAGCAACTGCGCAACTACTTACAGCAGGGTGGGCAGCTCTTCGTTTCGGGCGCACACATCGGCACCGACCTGGCGGCAGGCAAGCCCAAAAATCACCCCGATGTTCGGTTTGCCCAAGAAGTGCTACAATTCACATGGCGCACCAATCATGCAAGCAAAGAAGGTACCTTGCACCCCACGCACCCTGCGTTTCAGCAGAAGCAAGACCTAGTGTTTAACACAACCTTTAGTGCCACGCAGTACCGCGTAGAAGCCCCCGACGCGCTGGAGCCTGCCTCGGCAAAGGGAAAGACAATTTTCAGATATAATAACACTAAAAGTGCGGGGGTGGCTTACAAAGAACGCTACGGGGTAGTTGCGTTGGGCTTCCCCTTCGAATCCGTTACCGATGCCCCCGCACGAGACGCACTTATGCGCAGTGTGGTTACATTTTTACTGGGGAAATAGGAGGGGATCTACTGCCGAGAGTGAGATGCCGTACGTACGTTTTAGCCCACGCCTGCTGTCGGGCAGAGTAGGTATTTTTCACATAAATTCACTAGCTGCATTTTCTTTTTTTACGTACAAGAAAGAAACCTCGCAACTTTTCGAGGTATAATTATTTATCTCCTAAACAAACTATAAAATTATGAGAAATCTGACTAAAATAACACTCATCGTTTTAGCCGCTGCCCTTTTGCAAAGCTGTGTGGTTGTGCGGCAAGATGAAATTGCGATGAAACGCCGTTTTGGCAAGCTAGTCGGCAAGCCGGTGCAGGAAGGTGCGCGGTTTTATAACCCGTTTTTTGCCAACTACGTCAAAAAGCCGATTCGGAACGTGAATCTGGAAATTCGCCTCGAAATCCCTTCTAAAGAAGGCTTAACGATTATGTCGGAGGTTTCCATCTTGTATCGTATCGAGCCGCACCGTATTGAAGATATTTTGCGCAACGTGGGCACACGCTACGAAGCTGACCTTATCTCGCCGGTGTTCCGCTCGGCACTTGCCGATGTAACCTCCAAGTTTATGGCCAAAGATATGCACACCGGGCAACGCTCCGAAATAGAAACGGCCGTAAAATATATGATGATGGAAACCGTAGGGCCGAAGGGCTTCGTAATTGAGTCGGTCTTACTGAAGCGCATTGTGTTGCCGCAGTCGCTGTCGCGAGCTATTGAGGAGAAACTCGCCGCCGAACAAGAAGCGCAGCGAATGGAGTTTGTTTTGCAGCGCGAACGTCAGGAAGCTGAACGCCGAAAAATTGAGGCGGCCGGTATTAGCGAGTCGCAAAAAATCTTAGACCAAGGTCTGACCGAAACGGTGCTGCGCTACCGAGCCATCGAAGCGTTCCGAGAACTATCCAAGTCGCCCAATGCCAAAATCATCTTCTCTAATACTATGATGCCCATGCTGCTCGACCAGAAGTAAGCAGTTCGCGCAGGGCATGTTTGAGAAAAATATCAGTATAAAATTTTTATATAACAACGCCCCACGTCATTATTTGACGTGGGGCGTATGTTTTTTCCTGCCGGATAGTCAAACGATTATATAAAATCGTTTTGTTTTTCTTTGTACTCCTTTTCTCGGTGTTGAGCGTCGATAGTGGCGATAGTAATCATGTTTACAATTTCGCGCACGGTGCTGCCAATTTGTAGCACATGTACCGGTTTTTTCAGTCCCAACATAATGGGGCCTACGGCTTCTACGCCTTTCATTGCCTGCATGAGTTTGTAAGAGATGTTGGCTGCGGCTAAATTTGGGAAAATAAGAATGTTCGGTGGCCCACCTACAAGGTCAGAAAATGGGTAATTTTCGCGCAGGGCTTCGGGATTAAACGCCAGATTTGCCTGAATTTCGCCATCAATGACATACTCGGGGCATTCGTTGCGCAGAATCTCCACAGCTTTGCGGACGCGTCGCGGCTCTTCTTCATCCGACGAGCCAAAGTTGGAGAACGAGAGCAAGGCAATACGCGGCTCGATGTCGAACCCGCGTTTTACGCTGATAGCCGTCAGTTTGGTAATATCCACCAAATCTTCTACTGTGGGGTTGGGTAAAATGGTGGTATCGGCGAAAAACAGCGGCCCCTGTTTGGTAAGCATCAAATACATGCTTGAGACTTTCTTGCCGGCCCGCGTACCGATGATTTGCAGCGCGGGCCGTATCGTATCGGCATATTTGCGGCTAATGCCCGAAAGGAGTGCATCGGCCTCGCCTTGTTCCACCATCATCGTACCGAAATAGTTACGGGTACGCATTACGCCACGTGCCTCGTAGAGGTTGAAGCCGCGCCGCTTGCGTTTTTCAAAGAAGCGCTGTGCGTACTCTTCTACCTTAACTTGCATGGCGGGGTCGTCGCTTTTGGGGTCTAGGAAGGTCGCGCCTTCGAGTTCAAGTTGCTGCTCGGCGACAATTTTTTTGATTTCGGCAACATCGCCAATGAACACAGGATTTTTGATGAGACCGTCGTCGAGAGCGATTTGGGCGGCTTTCAAAATGCGCAAGTCTTCGGCTTCGGTAAACACAACGCACTTAGGATTTTGCCGCGCTTTGTTGGTCAGTACGCGCATTACGTTATCGTCGCCGCCGAGGCGCGCCACCAGCTCCGAGCGGTAGGCTTCCCAATCGTGGATAGGCTTTTGTGCCACGCCTGTATCCATAGCGGCTTTGGCTACCGCTGGGGCAACCTCGGTAAGCAGGCGCGGGTCGAGCGGTTTGGGGATGATGTACTCTTTGCCAAATACGAGGGTAGTGCGGTTGTAGGCGCGTACTACGAGGTCGGG